>DASQUN010000708.1:0-2750 GCA_035641275.1 Candidatus Udaeobacter sp.
AGTATCGACCGACGATCTTCTACGGCGTGCCGACGCTCTACAGCGCGCTGCTAGCAAACCCCGATCTGCCCCGACCTGAAGATCTAAACCTGCGCCGTTGCGTATCCGCCGGAGAGGCCCTGCCTCCCGAGGTTGGCCGGCGCTGGCTCGCGCACACCGGAGTCGATATTCTCGACGGCCTCGGATCGACCGAGATGCTGCACATTTTCCTGTCGAATCGGCCGGGTGAGGTGCGTTATGGCACTTCGGGCAAGCCGGTTCCCGGCTACGACATCCGACTGGTTGACGAACATGGCGCGCCGGTCGCCAAGGGAGAAATCGGCGAATTACACGTCGCCGGCCCCACCAGCGCCGCCTTTTATTGGAACAACCGCGAGAAGAGCCGCAATACCTTCCTCGGCTCCTGGACACGAAGCGGTGACAAGTATACCGAGAGCGACGACGGATACTTCACCTATTGCGGCCGCGCCGATGACATGCTCAAAGTGAGCGGTATCTGGGTCTCGCCGTTCGAGGTCGAGGCTGCGCTCGCGTCTCACCCACGGGTGCTCGAAACCGCGGTCGTCGGTTGCGCCGACGAAAGCGGCCTAATCAAGCCTAAGGCCTTCGTCGTGCTTCGTTCGGAGACGCCGCAAACGCCTGATCTCGTCGCTCTACTCCAGCAACACGTAAAAGACCGGCTCGCGCCCTACAAATATCCGCGCTGGATCGAATTCGTCCCGGAGTTGCCGAAGACTGCCACCGGCAAAATTCAGCGCTTCAAGCTGCGCTAAGCATGACAGACGTGGGGTCGCATTCAAGCTTGATCTGGTAAGGAGGAAATCATGGAGTTCAAAGGCAACTTGAACCGCAGGCAGTTTCTTGCCCAGGCCGGCTTGATCACGGCAGGCGCATTGCTGCCGGCGCGCTTGGCATTCGGCCAAGCATCCCGAAAAATGCGCATCGGTCTAATGCTCCCCTACACGGGAACGTACGCGCAACTCGGCCTGGCGATCACCAACGGCTTCAAGCTTGCGGTGACCGAGCGTGGCGGCAAGCTCGCCGGCCGCGAACTCGAATACTTTACCGTCGACGATGAGTCCGAGCCCGCCAAGGCCCCGGAGAACACCAACAAGCTCGTGCAGCGCGACAAGGTCGACGTGCTGGTTGGCACGGTGCACAGCGGCGTGCAAATGGGCATGGTAAAAATCGCGAAAGAGACCAGCACGCTGCTGATCATCCCTAACGCAGGACTGGACGCGGCCACCGGAGCGCTATGCGCGCCGAACATTTTTCGTACTTCATTCTCTAACTGGCAGCCTTCGTATCCTATGGGCAAAGTATTGGCCGACCGCGGGGTTAAAAATGTTGTGACGCTCGCCTGGAAATACGGCGCCGGCGAAGAGGCGGTCGCCGGCTTTAGCGAAGGCTTCATCAAGGCCGGCGGCAAGTCGGTTAAGGGGCTGTGGATCCCGTTTCCTAACGTGGAGTTCCAGGCGCTGCTGACTGAGATCGCCTCGATCAGGCCCGACGCGGTGTTCGTATTCTTCGCCGGCGGCGGCGCGGCCAAGTTTGTCAAGGATTATGCCGCCGCCGGACTCAGGAACAGGATTCCCCTGTTCGGCTCCGGATTTCTGACCGACGGCATCTTGGAAGCCATCGAGGAAGCGGCCCAGGGACTGGAAACTACGCTGCATTACGGCGACGGCATCGATAGCCAACGCAATCGCGACTTCCGCAGCGCCTACACCCGCTCCTACAAGAGCGAGCCCGACGTTTACGCGGTCCAAGGATATGACGCGGCGCTGCTGCTCGCCGTCGGACTCGACGCCGTAAAGGGCGACATCGGCAGGAAGAAAGAAATCATCGCGGCAATGGAAAAAGCGAAGATCGACAGCCCGCGGGGGAGCTGGACTATGTCCAAGGCGCACAACCCGATCCAAGACATCTATCTGCGCAAGGTGGTGGGCCGCGAAAACAAGGTTGTCGGAGTGGCGCACAAAGCGCTTGCCGACCCGGCGCGCGGCTGCAAAATGTGAGTGGACCGCGACCTTGGCTCACTTTATATGTCGTTCCGATGTACTTGTTGACCTTTATCAATTGTTAGTCGTTCCAAGCGGTTCAAATAGCTCAACCCGCTTCAAAAGCGAGAGCGCAAATCGCAAATTGCCTTCCCGGGATTCGAGATCGGTTTTAACGGTTTGAACCCGTCTTTTATCGATGTTCTATCTGATCCAACTCCTGAACGGCATCCAATATGGCTTGCTGTTGTTTTTATTGGCGAGCGGCTTAACGCTCATATTCGGTATCATGGGCGTGATCAACCTCGCGCACGGAAGTTTTTTCATGATCGGTGCTTATCTCGCTTACTGGCTGGCCGGGATGACGGGCAGCCTGTGGTTGGCCATCCCCGTGGGCGTCGGCATCGCGCTCATTCTTGGCTTAGCGCTCGAAACGACTGTCTTTAGCCGTTTGTACAAGCGCGACCACTTGTACCAAGTGCTGCTTACGTTCGGGCTGATTCTGATTTTTGAGGAGTTGAGGAGCATGCTCTTCGGTGACGAGGTCCACGGCGTGGCTGTGCCCGCAGCGCTCGACTACTCCGTGCGCCTCACCGATACGCTGTCGTACCCCGTGTATCGACTGTTTGTGACCATCGTTTGCCTGCTCCTCGCCGGCGCGATGTATGGGGTGATCCAGAAGACTCGCCTGGGGATGATGATCCGGGCAGGCAGCAGCAACCGTGAAATGGCGGCCTCGCTCGGCATCAA
>DASQUN010000709.1:0-5421 GCA_035641275.1 Candidatus Udaeobacter sp.
TACACGGTGGAGTGTACAGGCAGGAAGGAGTGCAAGCTTATTACCAAGGCCACACCAAGTCGGCGCAGCTTTACGCTCCTGTGCGCGCTCGCTCCGAGGCTCACTCCTCGGTCTACAGTCTGTCGTTGATTTTCCTCGGTGTTTGAATAATCCGGGTTGGTGTCGCCGACGTTCGTTGAACAAGCCACTCGACTCAGCTCTTCACAGGATCGTAAAGCTGCGCCGACTTGGTGTGGCCTGGGTCATAAGCTTGCACTTCTTACTACCTGTACACTTCACCGTGTAAGCTTACGGGCATCTTCAAGGCAGAGGCCTGTTGCCCGCGACAGGAAAGGTTCGCTCCTCGGGCATTCTTCTGTGAATAAATCGGGCTAGGCGCTTGCCCTGCTCCCGCGAACGCGGCGGCGCAGGAAATCCAAGATATTTTTCCGCACCTTCGAAGGCATGTCTTCAACCCGAAGTGAACCCGCGACGCGGATCGTCTTCTTGTAGGTATGCAGGAAGTTTACGCAATCGGGGCAGACGCGCAGATGCTGTTGAAAAGCCTTTTTGACGGCGGGACTTAGTTTGTCGTTAAAGTAGTCATAAATTAGATCGGTGATTTGTTTACAGGTTCTATCCGTCAGGACTTTCGCTGCCCTCTTTCGTGCCACCATGCGGGAAACTCCTTATGTTGGCGAATGGCCCAGATGGACTGCCAACTTGCCGCGTAGGAACAGCCGAGCACGGTGAAGCCGCGTCTTCACAGCTGAAAGCGTGAGGCCGAGTGTCAGGGCAATTTCTTTGTCTGACATACCTTCGACGTCACTAAGGACGATCACACTTGTATCGATCGGCTTCAGCTGGTCAAGAGCTCGCCTCAGCAGCTCCTGGATCTCCTGTCGCGCATATTTCTCATCAACCGTGTCGGACCAATCAACTACCGGCCGCACCAGATGGTGACCATCTTTTTGAAATTTGGGTAAGTACTCGGCGTACTCCACTTCGTTCTTCTTTTTGCTGCGCCGAACCTTGCCGAGCGCGCCGTTCACCGTAAGTCTATAAAGCCAAGTTGAAATTTGTGAGTTGCCACGGAAGGATTCCGCCTTCCGATATGCCGTCCAGAACACATCCTGAACGACCTCTTCGCTATCGCCGACGTCACCGAGGATTTTTTGAGCGACATTATAGAGCTTTGACGAGTAAAGATGGAAGAGCTCTTCGAGCGCGTGCACGTCGCCGGCTTTAAGCCGCCGCACAAGGTCAGTCTCGTCCGCTTTCGACTTGCGCTGCGGTTTGGCGACGGCGTTCGTACCCATGATGGGCTGGAGCCCGGAAATCGTTGCCGCCGATCGAGTCGTTTCGCCAGAATAACTCGGCGCTCTCATGGACCGGTAACTGGTCATATCCACTCTCCTATCCCCTTTGACCTCACTAGAAATAAATTCCATGGTTCTGCCGTCCTACTTTTCTACAGTTGCTAAGAGCGTTTCGATGAAGGGAGAACAATTGATAATTCTCAATCGTTCGCTTCGCAGAGTCGCGAGTGTTCTTGCGATCTCATCGTTCATGAACACGATGCCGGCCATGTCCAAGAGAATAATTGTCCCGTCGTTCGCGTGGTGGCGTGAGCAGACGGCTTGCAATTCCGGGTACGAAGTTGTGGTGATTGTTCCATCCAATCGCAACCTCACGATCTTTCCATTTCCACAGTTTTCAGTGATTCTCAGCATACTGCTGGCGATATAGAGCAGAGTCTGTGCCATGATTCTAATCAATTGATATTGCGACGTTTCTCAACTTCTCAGCGCTTTTCCATGCGGCATAACGTTGCGATATTTCGCTACGCTTGCGAAATACCGCAAGAGTTAATAGGCTGTCCCTTCGCTCATCACACTAGGCAAATAACCTATCTGTTAGAGAATCGGTGAAGCTGAAAACAATGGATCACGGAAGTATGGCTGAGGAAACTCGGGACGCCGCTCGCGATCTTGCCGATGCTGATTTAGCGCAGAAGACGCTTTACGCGGTAACCGAAGGCACGGCCGCTGTTACCGGCGGTGATTTTTTTCGCTCGCTGGTGCGTAGTCTGGCACAAGCACTCCACGTTCGTTATTCCTTTGTCGCGGAATGCACTAATGAAACGAAAAACGAAGTGGATACTCTTGCATTCTGGACCGGAGACGGGTTCGGAGAAAGTATCAGCTTTCCTCTGCGGGGAACACCGTGTGAAAAGGTGATCGGCGGTGATGTCTGCTGCTATCCCGAGCGTCTACAGAGTGTGTTCCCCGAGGACAAGGTACTGGTGGATCTACAGGCTGAAAGTTACATGGGTGTGCCGCTTCTCGGTTCCCGCGGGGAGGTCCTCGGTCACCTGGTGGTCATGGATGATAAGCCCATGCATGCGATGGATAGAAATGTGCCGATTTTGCGTATCTTCGCCGCCCGGGCGGGTATTGAATTGGAACGCAAGTGCGCCAGTGAAGCTCTGGAGCAAAGTGAGCGGCGCCTCAAAACCCTTCTCGAAATCAACAACGCCATCGTTTCGAAACTAACCCGAGATGACCTGTTTAGCGCTATATCGCAGGCGCTTGACCGTCTGATTCGTTTTGATCGACTTACGCTGGCCCTCTACGATTCCGAGCTCGATAAGTTGCGCATCGTCACGTATGCGGGGCCCTACCGACGCGACGACTATACGCCAATCGGTCGAGTGCTCGAGCTTGGTGATAGTCCCGCCGGCTGGGCTTTTTTAAACCAAAAGCCTCTCCTGCGCCGCGATCTCGAAGCCGAACGCCACACGTCCTCGGAAGAACGCGCCTTTGGGCACGGGTTTCACTCGCTATGCGCGCTGCCCCTTATTGTCCGGGGTAAAAGCATTGGAACCATTACGGTCGGAAGCCTCGCGAAATTTCAGTATGCCGAGGCCGACGCAGAACTGCTTATGCAAGTCGCCAACCAGATCGCGATCGCCGTTGACAATATGAGAGCCCATGAGGAAACGGAAGCTTTGAAAGCGAGATTCGAGGCCGAAGCCGTCTACTTGCAGGAAGAGATCAAGACCGAGCATAATTTTGAGGAGATCATCGGACAAAGCGCGCCCATGCGCCGGTTGCTGCACAAGATCGAACAGGTAGCGCCCACCGAGGCGACTGTTTTGATCGAGGGCGAAACCGGTACAGGAAAGGAGCTTCTGGCCCGAGCGATTCATGATCGGAGCCGGCGACCGGATCGGCCATTAGTCAAAGTCAATTGCGGATCCATTCCCTCCGGCTTGGTGGAAAGCGAGCTGTTTGGCCATGAGAAGGGCGCCTTTACCGGAGCGACACAGCGGCGCACGGGAAGATTCGAATTGGCCAATGGTGGCACGATCTTTCTCGACGAGGTAACCGAATTGCCGATCGACACTCAGGTGAAGCTGCTCCGTGTGCTTCAGGAAGGGGAGTTCGAGCGGGTGGGCAGCAGCCAAACCATCAAAGTCGATGTGCGAGTCATCGCAGCGACGAACCGTGATCTCAAAGAGGTGGTGCGGAACGGAAGTTTTAGGTCCGATCTATTCTACCGGCTAAATGTCTTTCCTCTTGAAGTACCAGCGTTGCGGGAGCGCAAGGGAGACATCCCTCTTTTGATCAACTTTTTTCTCAGTAAGTTCGGCAAGAAGCTCGGAAAGGAGGTTCGAGGCGTTTCACAGAGAACGATGGAGAGCCTCACGAACTACCGCTGGCCAGGAAACGTGAGAGAGCTGCAGAACGTCGTCGAACGGGCGGTCGTTTTAGCGACTGGACCCATGGTAAGAGTCGATGAGTCTATGGTGCGCTCTGACGACGTGGTGGAAAAATCCATTATTGATACGCTTGAAAACGTCGAGCGCAATCACATCGTTCGTGCTTTGAACGAAACGAAGTGGGTGATTCACGGCAAAAAAGGTGCGGCGGAAATACTCGGGATCAATCCGAGCACGTTGCGATCGCGGATGGAGAAGCTCGGAATCGAGCGGCCTCGCTCCGGGTCCTAGCCGATCGAGCCGGGAACTCTTCCAGCCCGGCATCTCCTTGCCAGGCGCTCAGATCTTCCGCACTATTAAACACAGCGCCACATATACGATCGTGAAGATAAGAATCGCCGCGCCCATGGTCTATCTCCTTAGCCATTGAACTTCGAATCTCTTGATACGTTAGACGCTGAGAGGAGCCAAAAAGATTCGGGGTAGCCGTGATTTTTCGGAGAACTGTCGGGAGTTGACCGGAAAGTCAATAGACTCAACTGAAAATCTGTACCTTGAACGGCGACCTTTCGCTTTTGTAGACCCTTATGACTGTAATTTCTCACTGATTCCGCTTGCATGACTGCCCGTGATACGCTCGAGTTCGTTTGCTCTGGCTAACCTGAAAGAAATCACAGCGATCGGTATATGGCATCGCCTCGCCTGCGGATCTTGAACGAAGCTAATTTGAAAGCAAGCAAAAAACTCAAGCAAGGGCCCCAAAGTCTTCCGCATCAACCTGCCAGTATGTGGATCGCACCAGCCATCGTAACCATAGTTACCTGTATGGCTTTTCTCCCTGTGCTAGGGAATCAATTCGTTAACTGGGATGACTACGAAAATCTAATCAGCAATCCCAGTTACCGCGGTTTGGGCTGGAGCCAAATTCGCTGGATGTTCACAACATTTTATATGGGTCACTACCAGCCGTTAAGTTGGCTGACGCTTGGAGTCGATTATCTGATTTGGGGAATGAACCCCGTCGGCTATCACCTGACTAGTCTCATTCTCCACGCTGGTAATGCGGTTATCTTCTACTTCGTCAGCCGACGGCTGCTGGCGCTCGCTTTGACGGTGAAAGAGAATGAACAATCCTGGCAGCTCAGTTTGACCGCAGCGTTTGCGGCCCTTCTTTTCGCGATCCATCCTTTGCGCGTCGAATCCGTGGCATGGGCCACGGAACGCCGCGACGTGCTGGCGGGTTTCTTCTTTCTATGGGCGATCTACTGTTACTTGCGAGCGGCTCAGAGCTCTCAGGTCCCTTCACAGCGCCAGTGGTTGTGTGCTGCGGTCGTTGTGTACAGCTTATCATTGCTTTCAAAAGCCACAGCCATGACTTTGCCGGTATTGTTAGTGCTGCTTGATGTCTATCCCTTGCGACGGCTTTCGGGCTGGCCTTTAAACTGGCTCAAACCAGCGCTTCGAAGTGTCTTGTGGGAAAAACTACCGTTTCTTGTGCTCGCCATTGGGTTCGGCCTAACTGCATTGCTGGCTCAGCAAAGCATTGGAGCGCTCAAACCGCTCCAGCAATATGATCTAAGTTCCCGGATTGCCCAGGCGTTCTATGGACTTGTTTTCTATTTGCGGAAAACTCTTCTGCCGATCCGACTCTCCCCTCTTTATGAGGTGCCCTATGATCCCGACCCTTGGTTTCAGGCCTTTGCTTTAAGCGCGGTTGT
>DASQUN010000710.1:0-4537 GCA_035641275.1 Candidatus Udaeobacter sp.
CTTCTGTTCCCACGAGCAGATACGAATAGCGCCCCATATCACCGGGAATGAGCACCGGCTGGCCGATTTCTTGATAGGCCGGGGGAATCTGCGGATGACCCGGCGCGAAAGCCCGTGTCGCACCCTTGCGATGAACGCAAAGCTTCCGCTTCTTGCCGTCAACCATATGCTCTTCGATCTTGGCGATGTTGTGGCAGACGTCGTAAATCAGCGAGAAGCCGAGCTCCTTGGGGCTGATTTCGAGGGCCTTCGTAAAAGCCTTCTCCGCCTGACTCATGATTACCTGTCGATTGACCCATGCATAGTTTGCCGCTGCAGCCATGGCGGCGAGATAATCCCGGCCTTCCGGCGATTGAATTGGCGTGCAAGCGAGCTGGCGGTCCGGGAGCGAGATTTGGTATTTCGTCATTGCCTTGTTCATTATTTTGAGCGAGTCTTCGCAAATCTGGTATCCCAGACCACGCGAGCCCGTGTGAATCAACACGACCAGCTGATCGGGGCATAGCCCAAAGGTATCGGCCGCTTTTGGTAGGTAGATTTCCTCCACTCGGCCGATTTCCAGGAAATGATTTCCCGAGCCCAGCGTGCCGACTTGCTTAAGACCACGTTCCAGCGCGCGGTCACTGGCGAGTTCCGCGTTGGCGCTGGCCACTCGCCCGCCCTCCTCCATGAATGAAAGATCCTCCTGGCGGCCGTAACCTTCCGAGACTGCCCAGCGCGCGCCGTCGCGCAGCAACCGCTTTTCATCCTGTTTGGAAAGTTTGGGGATGGCTCCTTCGGAACCAACACCGGAGGGAATGAGCGAGAAGAGCGTTTCGACGATCCGCGGCAGCTGCTCTTTGACTTGTTCGAAGACCAAACTGGTCTTCACCAGGCGGACGCCTCAATTGATGTCGTAGCCGACCCCTCCCGGAGAGATGACGCCGTCATGGAAATCAACCGCCGCCACGCCGCCGATAGGAAAACCGTAGCCCCAGTGAATATCCGGCATGGCGAGCGAATAACCGACGATCCCCGGAAGATGCGCGACGTTCATCACCTGGCGCAGGCTATTGTCCGCCTTGAGGTCGGCCATGAGTTTTTCTGTGGCATAGATCCGCCCCGGCACTCTCATGCCGCCCTGGCGCGGGATTTCCCAGAGGTACTCCTCCAACCGATTCAGGGCTATTTCCTCAGCTGCCATTCGATTACTCGTGTGGCATCAACTCAAGTGAAAACCCGTGTCCGGCTATACATCGAAGATAACCCGGCCGTGCCACTCGTCTTTTTCTTCCCACACTTTGAACTCATGATATGTCACGCCTTTGATTTCGGTGCGAAAGGCGTGGCGTTTGAGGTCGAGTTTCTCTCCGCTGACCTTTCCTACGACCTCTCCGTCCGTGAGATGAGAAATCTCGCAATGTTTCCCAATGAACCCCTCGACGTTAAATAGCGCCAGCAGCTCACATAGCCATCCATGGAGTAACTCTTCGGGCCCTTCGCCCGCTCCGGTGACAGGGATATGATCCCGGCTTTGCACGGTTGCTGGATCAGCGATTAAGGCATAGAGCGCTTCGCCTGCCGATGCAAATAGGGTTGGCAGATCAGGGGCGGTTACTTCGATGCCGAGGTCGGCGGTATGTTCGATTTCACGGTAAGTCGACCGCGGGTTATCCATGCGCTGTTTCAGCGTCGCGCTCGACGATCAGCGGCACCATCGCGTCGCGAATCACCTTCTCGCTCACCTCGCCGAACTTTTCCTTGAAACGGTCCAACGGAATGACCGCTTTGGCCATGGCGCGATGGCCGCCGGCGCTGCCGATATCGTCGTATAGTTTCTTCATGATCTCGCCGGCGCTTTTGACGTAGCCTACGTTGCGCACGGAAATGACTACCTTGTCTTTCACCAAGCCGGAAACCACTCCCCATTCGACGCCTTCGATCTGCAGACAGAACTCCGCCATCTGGGGAATGACGTCCTCGCGATTGATCTCACCCATGTGAATGACGGCCACCCCATTATCCAACCGGAGCCGGCTCAGAGCCCGTCCCAAGGCTTCGAGATCCTCGCGCGGCAATGCGGGTCGTTCGATACGTGCGATCATCAACTTATTGGCAAAGGGATAGAGAAAAGTAAACGCGTTGAGATCGGCGAGATTGCTGCCGCGCTCCAGAAACAACGTATCCGTCTTGATGCCATAAAGCAGCGCCGTCGCCAGCCGCTGCGAGGGCTCCATGGCCGCCGCGCGCAGGTATTCGGTAAAGATCGTCGAAGTCGCTCCATAGTCGGTCCGCAGATCGGTGAAACGAGCCTTGAAATTGGTTCGCTTGGGGTGATGATCGACTACGAGATCGACGTTACCCAGCGGTCGATCAAAATAGGGGGGCTGGACATCGACCAAGGCCAGTCGTGCTCCGTCCTTGTATAGATCTTCGTAATTGATTCGGTCGATGTGTATGTCCAACAAACGGATCATCGCGAGGTTCTCCGGCCGTGTAACCTCCCCGAAGGTGACAAGGGGTGTAGTGGACCGATTGCGCCCCAAGAGCTCGCGCAAAGCCAAAGCGCTCCCGATCGCATCCGGATCCGGATCGTGCTGGAGTAGAATATGGACCTTCCTTTTCTCCCCAAAGAGCGAGCGAATCCGTTCCACTTTCTTTCTGTTCACCGTGTCAAGAATCTGCGAGTTACAGAACCCCTCGAAGACATCCGGAAGCTGAACTTTTCTCAGCAGCGGATCGCCGCTTGCTCTTTGGCCATTGCTATCGCCGGTCAAGGAGAGGATGGATAGATTCTTGTCCAGGCTTCTGAGCAGGTTACAGATTTGCTGCTGCAAGTCTGCGTCTCGCACAAAGACAATGGCTTGATCCACATAACGCAGCTTGATTTTTTTGTAGGTCTCTTCTTTGAGAAGATCGCCTTCCCTTACCGTTCCGCCCTGGCGCTTGATCCGCCTGGCCATCGTAGAATCCTGAACCAAGAACAACACCTCGGCGTGCTTGCCGGCGACGTTGCGCATGAAGTGAAACAACAGATCGTCTTCGCAGATCGCTAGATACTGCATAAATTCCCCGGGCAGGGGATAGCATTAGCGCGGGAGTTGGCCGGACGTCAAGCGTGAAATTTTACCGTTGATCGACACGGGCGGAGTCTAACACCTGGGACCTGGCAAATCCAGCCCACTCGGATATTGGTGCGTGTGACAGAAAAGATTCTCTGGCGTCCTAGAAGATGCTAGCGATTGGCGCCGTGGAGTGATGAAGTCATGGGAGTGATGCGTTTAAACGCAATGTTCCAATACCCCCATACTCCAACACTCCATTTCCCTCAGGGGCCTCCACTCTCGTTTCGCCCCTACCGGGGCGGGAGGGGACCCTCCTCCACCAGTCTCTTGTAAAGCGCGACGATCTCGCGGTCGCGCGGCAATTCTTTGATGGCAGATTGTACTTCCTCGCCGGTGAGAGGCGTTGGATCGTTGGCCATGAGCTTTCTAAATTCCCTGTGAAACTCCGGGTCTTTGAAGACCTTGACATGGCGCCGCGCAGTGTCGCCACGATCTCTCTCGGCGTCCCCGGCGGCAAGATGTAGGGCCAGCGCGGGTAAAGAAAAGTTCGGAACAGGTTGACGAGCTGCCGGTCCCGGTCGTCTCGCGCAAACGTTTCTACGACCTTGAGAAGCTCATCCTCCAGCCAGCGCGAGTCGTACCATCCGTATACCCCTGCGTTCGCCTTCGTTGTCTGCCGGGCGGAACGATGCACCAAAGGAATGGGTACGCGTCTCAAGATCGCATGCCTGAAAAAGTATTGACGGTCGCGTGCAAGTTGCGAGCCAAATCGTTTGCTGCCTGGGTGCTCATGCTGAAAGCAGACCTCGCGTACTCCTTGACCGCGAGCAACGCGGGCAGTGGTGTTTGCTTAAGGCGATCCACCAGGCCAGCGACGGCCGCATCCAGTTCATTTGCGTGCACCACGTGGCTGACCAACCCGCACACGAGCGCTTGGCGGGCGTCAATTTCCTGCGTTGAGTAGACCAAGTAAGTAGCGGCTTTCCGCGGTACGCGATCAACGAGCGCGGACATGGCGATCGTCGGCATGATGTTGTGACTCATCTCGGGCAGCTGAAAGCGGGCTCTTTCGCTTGCTACGGTAATATCGCAGAGCGCGGCCAGCGCACATCCGAGACCGACGGCACGCCCCTGCACCACACCAAGGATGGGAACCTTCGCGCTGCGAAATGCGCCGTAGAGATTGAAAATCGTCTCGCTTCTCTCGCGCATCGCATAGGCCTCCAGAACCGGACCGGGCTGACCCATGGCCTCACGACCCAGACAGAAGTCGTCGCCCGCCCCTTTAAACAAGATCAACCGCGATTCCTTGGCGGCCGCCCCAATCATTTCGGTGAGCCGAGCCCACGTGGCATCACTCTGTCGGTTTCCGGCCTCCGGCCGGTTCAGGATAAACGTCGTTACGTCTGCGTCTTTTTCTTCAAGGATGGGTTCCGCCATCGAAGTCACCTCCGGATTAAAGTTTCATTGAGCGCTGAAAACTCCTTCCGACT
>DASQUN010000711.1:0-3174 GCA_035641275.1 Candidatus Udaeobacter sp.
GTTTCTCCGAAGATGGTGAACAAGGTGCTTACGACCCTAACCGCGATTCTGGCGCTCGCCAAGCGCTACAAGCTCATCAAAGACAACCCGGCGAAGGATGCCGAGCGGCTGAAGATTGCAACCGAGAACGAGGAAGACATCGAGGTGACGCCCGATAAGGTTTACGGCAAGGCCGAGATCAAAAAGCTGATGGAAGCCACCGAGCCGGAAAGCCGCGATCGTTTATTCCTGATGGTGCCGGCGCTCACGGGTTTGAGGATCGGGGAAGTGTTGGGACTCATCTGGCCGGCTGTGGATCTTAAAGCTGGAAAAATCGAGGTTCGGCTAAACGTGGCTGACTCAGATAAGGGCCAGCCGCTCATGCTCCAACCGCCCAAGACCAAAAGCAGCCGGCGCACGGTTCCCTTACCGCCGGAACTCATCCGGGAGTTGAAGGTGTGGAAGCTCAAATGCCCTAAAAGCGAGCAAGACTTAGTGTTCGCGCGCGAGGATGGCTTACCGTATCATCGAAACGCCGCAAGCGATGCACTGGACCGGGCAATCAGTAAGGCCGGAATCAAAAGACTGACGCCGCATGGTCTACGGCACAGTTTCGCCAGCCTGCTCCTGGCAGACGGCGTGGCCGTGCCCGAAGTCTCGGCGCTACTGGGCCATAAGGACTCATACGTGACATGGAAGGTCTATGCGCACTTCGTCAGAAAAGAAAGCACGGCGGTTCAGACTCTAGCGGCGAGTATCCTGGCAGGAACATGAAAATGTCTCCACGGATGTCTCCATCGCGTGGCTTTATGTGAGATTGGCTAAGATAGGCAGAAACGAAAAAGGCTTGATTTTACTAGGTTAGATGAAACAAGAGAAGTTCAGAAAAGACGCAGTTCAGATTTTCCAGTCGTGCACCTTCAACCGCTCGGTCACCTCTCCCCCTGGCTCAACTTGCGAGCACCATGAACGAGCTGACGCTACCATAGTGTTGGGGCTTTTCTACAAATGACGAAATCGTTCTGGAAAGAAGAAATACTCGCGCTACGTCCTGTCTAACGGGAGATAAATTTTTCGATCGTTCTCTTAAGTAGTTCGGCTGGAATCGGCTTTTGCAGGTAATCGGCCATTCCTGCGTTCATTGCTTCTTCCTTCCATTCCCTCATGCTCCAAGCACTGCAAGCAATAACCGGTATAGCGGCGGTCGTCGGATTCTCTTTTAGTTTTCTGGCTACATCTATGCCCGTCGCGTCGGGCAGATCGAGATCCATCAGGATGAGGTGGGGGCTCATCGACAGTGCCTTTTGGATCGCCTCTGTACCGGTTTCTGCTTCTATTGTTTTGTAACCAGCGGAGCGCAGCATCGAACCGAGTATTATTCGAAAGTGTTCATTATCCTCGACAATCAGAATCGTCTTCGCCATAAGGCACTAGCTGGGCAATTTTTTTTATCTTCGCCGTTTCCAATAATCGGCACAGTATGACCTCGATCGTGCGAACATGTCGTCAGGTTCATGCGCCGTGATTTCAAGGTAGGTCAATTGACCGGATGCGTCCAGGTCCCGGATCTACTAGGAACTGATTGATGCTTACCAAAAAAGTGAGTTGACGGGAAAAGCCGAGACCTCGCGGCGAAAGACTTCCATAGCACAGCTGTAGCCGTAAGCAAACAAAAAACGCGATGGTGGCGGTGATTGCCACTCAGTGGTACCCTTGCACCGCTGGGATCTTGACTCTTCGCCTTGCGTGGCGTTATAGCTACGCAAGTTCATCTGTGAAGCTGGCCGACGACCAAACGGCACTTAGACGTACGGCAACAAACAAGGCGGGAAACTTCGTTAACGATATTGACAGCCAAATTCATGATCCCAGCGATTAGTTGGACTACCGGTAGCCTGAGACGGTTGAGGGCAGGGGCTGCCAAGCTCACTTTGACAGTAGCACGGGCTTACGGCGTAAGCACGGAACGGCACTGCCCTGCATGTCGTAGTAAACTAGTTCGCCGATCCCATCGAAGAAATTTGTTCGAAAAGGGTTTGAGCGTCGCGTCCCTATTGCCTTTCCGCTGTCATGATTGCGGACACCGCTTCTGGAGCCTGCGCTAGCTAAAGGTCGCCTTCGCACGGGCTACTCTTGAGTCAAATGCGTCATTGGCGGTATCGCGAAGAAGCGTTGGCGTATGCCATAGTGGTGAGGCATCGGTCGCCAATTCGCAAGTGGCGCAGTTGCTATAAGCGAGTCTGAGGACATGAGGAGAAGCGGCCATCGACCTAGCTAGCGTCTCCAAGCAGCATGACAAGTCGGAAGATTGGCAGCCGAACCATGGAGCGTTCCTGTGCGCGATGAAGCTCAGGAAATCCCGCGATAATGAAGGATTATTGTTGGCGGAGAGGGAGGGATTTGAACCCCCGTCACCCAATGGGTGAACTTGATTTCGAGAGAGCGCCAAACCGGAAACAGAATCATACCAAAGCAGAAATTCCCATAAGGAAACAACTCTCCCCTGCCCTCGCTTTTGCGAATTTCTGCGAATTTCTGCGAGCAGTTCTTTCACATTTCCTGCACACGCTAGTTGACCAATTGACTACGTATCAAGTGTGCCGTTGTAAACATCTACGGCCATTGAAGAATTTTCGGGCTGTGCGGCTACTGTACATGTCCCACCCTACGGAGCAATCAGCAGGTTAGGCGCAGATCCAAAGAAGGCAAATCACAGCTATGGAGCCTATGTCAATCAATTTAAACAATGACCGCCAAGTCAAAGCCGGTGGTGCGCCCCCAGCTAACAAAAACGCCGTCAAGCATAGTTTTTACGCCTACAAGCGGATGCTAAATGGCGATGGGTTAGACAGACGATCGAGTCTCTACCTCGCGCTACGAGAAAAGGAACGGGAATTAGTCACCGCATTGGGTGGCGATCCCTCGCCACAAGAGCAAGCCATCATCTCGGACGCAATAAAAAACATGCTCTACATCGGTAGCCTTGATAATTACCTGATGGAACTGAAGAGCCTGGTGCGCAAAGGCCGGCCGCATCCCGTGTTAGCCATCCGGACTCAGTTGGCTTCTCATCTGCGCGAGGATCTCAAGGTGCTGGGCCTGCAACGGCGGGTAAGGCCGCTGTCGCTGCAGGACATCCTCAATCAGCAACATGATGAGCCCGAGAACACCAACGGCGCCACCACACACAACGAG
>DASQUN010000712.1:0-2825 GCA_035641275.1 Candidatus Udaeobacter sp.
GGGCACCATTCAGCGGAAGGGCGGACGATCCGCATGCTAAGCCGCGCGATGAGCGGCTGGTCGACGAACAATCTCTCTGCTCGCGACGTGTTGGTGCTCTGCGGTCAGGCTATGGAGGATTGGCTCAAGAGCCGTTTGGAAATATCTGGTTGGTCGACACCGAGTTTCCCGACGCTCCTGGAAAAGGCGGTGCTGAAGGAGCTGATCTCGAGGACAGATGCTGTGGGGTTGCAGAAGATTCATAACGCCCGCTCTCGTGCGCAAGGATCAGGCGGCGATGTGTCCGGGGGCGAGGCGCAATCCGCGCTGGAGCTTTGTATCCAGATCGTGGAGAAACTTTGGTAGTGAGAATCGTGGCGTGATGATCGCTCGCATGTTTGGTTATTGCTATTTTACGTGTTGGGGAGCAGTCGAATAATGAAAGGCCAGACACACGTCGAAAGGAGCGGATAAATGATTCAACTCTATACCTGGGGAACGCCCAATGGGAAAAAAGTCTCGATCATGGCGGAAGAAGTCGGAATTCCGTATGAGGTTCACCCGATCAATCTAAGTCAAGGCGACCAACACAAGCCGGAGTATCTGGCCATCAATCCCAATAACAAGATTCCGGCGATCGTCGACCCTGACGGACCCGGCGACAAACCGCTGACCCTATTCGAATCGGGCGCGATTCTCATGTACCTGGCCGAGAAGACTGGCAAGCTGTGGCCGCAGGATACGCGCAAACGATATGAAGTGATTCAGTGGCTCATGTTCCAGATGGGCGGCGTCGGACCGATGTTCGGACAAGCGAATTATTTTTTTCGGGCTCAGGAGAAAGTCCCCCAGGCCGTCGAGCGGTTTCATAAGGAGGCTTTGCGACTCTACAAAGTATTGGACCAACAACTCGGACAAAAAGAATATCTCGCCGGTGAGTACTCCATCGCCGATATCGCCACCTATCCCTGGGTCTGGCGGCATGAGATGCATCAAGTGAAACTGGAAGAATTTTCGAACGTAAAGCGATGGTTCGATACGATCTCCGCTCGACCTCCAGTCCAGCGGGGGATGGCGGTGCCAAAAGTTTAGTCGTGGAAAGGCTGTTTTGTCATTCGGGAAATGACAACAAGCCGATCTCGTGCGGAGTCCGAGTGACTCGGACTATGCTTGCCGCACCAAAACTGATCGGTAAACGTTGGAAAGGAATCCATTTATGGCTAAGGCGCAAAGAGTTGCTGAGAAACCAAGAGCGGAGTGGGGATCGGACGTTGTTGTCGATCTGTTGAAGGCGTTTGAAATTGAATATGTGGCTATCAACCCCGGAGCCACATTTCGCGGATTGCACGATTCGCTGGTCAACTACGGCGGCAATCACGCGCCGGAAATCATTCTCTGTACGCACGAGGAAATCGCCGTTGCCGTTGCTCATGGCTACGCGAGAGCAAAGGGCAGGCCAATGGGCGCGGCGGTCCACAATGTCGTCGGCCTGCAACACGCGTCGATGGCGATTTACAACGCGTGGGCGGACCGCTTACCGGTCATCGTCATGGGCGGCACCGGCCCCATGGACACGGCCAATCGCCGTCCGTGGATCGACTGGGTGCATACGGCTCTGGTGCAAGGCAACCTTGTGCGCGACTTCGTCAAATGGGATGACCAGCCGGCCAGCGTCGAAGCGGTGCCTGACTCTTTTATTCGGGCCTATCGTTTGGCAACGACCGATCCGATGGGGCCGGTGTACATCTGCTACGACGGGGATGTGCAAGAGAAACAGCTCGATGGAGAGGTTTCGTTGCCGTCGTTGGATCGTTATCCCGCGTCGCTGCCGCTGCAAGCGCCGGAGGAGGGCTTTGAAAAGACGCTTCGCTGGCTGCTCGAGGCCAAAAAGCCAGTCATACTCGCTGACTGGGTAGGACGACGAGAAGCCGGATTTACCGCGCTCGGGGAACTGGCCGAACTGCTTGCCGCGCCGGTGTTGGATCAGTTCGGAAGGTTCAACTTTCCCGTACAAAATCCGCTCAATCTGACGGGACAAGCAGACAGAGTAATCCCGCAGGCTGATCTGATCTTGGCGTTGGACGTTCCGGATCTCGAAGGCGCGACCACCAAAAGAGCTCAAGAGAGAGGAAATCGGCGACCCACGCCATTGATGCCAGCCAGTGCCAGAATCGTCAACGTCGGTCTCGACGATCTGCTGGTGCGAGCCTGGGCGACGGATTTTAACAAGTTGAGAGCAGCTGACCTGATGATTACAGCGGACAGCTCTGTCTTTCTGCCTGAGTTGGTACGCCGGCTCAGAGCCGAAAAGGAGCGACTAAGCAAGTTGAGCGTCGACATCGAAAAGCGCCGAGCCGATTGGGGAAAGATTTACGAAGACAAAAAGGCCGCCCTGGAGAAAGAGAGCAAGGGCAAGTGGGACGACAAGCCGGTCTCGATGACGCGGCTCTACGCTGAGATGGCTGAAGCACTGAAAGGCGAGGATTGGGTGCTGACCAATGGCACCTCGCAGGGAAAAGAAAACTTGTACCTGCCGGCTACGAAGTTCAATCAGATTCTCGGCAAGTACAAAGGCGGCGGCTTAGGCTATGGCTTGCCGGCGTCGTTGGGCGCCGCCTTGGCGTACAAAGGGTCAGGCAAGCTCTGCGTCGATATCCAGCCCGACGGCTGTCTGCTGTTCACTGTCAGCGCTCTCTGGACGGCGGTGCACCATAAGATTCCGCTGCTGGTCATCGTCTGCAGCAACCGCTCTTACTTCAATGACGAAGAGCATCAAGAACGGGTCGCGATGGCGCGCAATCGTCCGGTGGAAAACAAGACCATCGGTATTCGCATCGAAGATCCAG
>DASQUN010000713.1:0-5402 GCA_035641275.1 Candidatus Udaeobacter sp.
GCCGAAACCACTTAAGTTGACAACCCGATTTTCTCCATAGATCTGGGATGTCGCCCGGAATCTCGCTGCCGCCGTGCGAGTCGAGTAGGATTTTTACTTGCACGCCGGCGCGGCAGCGCTCCGCAAACGCCTCGGCAAGCTGATAAGCAATAGGGCCGTCTTGATACAAGTATTGGGCATAAGTAATGCTTTTGCGTGCGCTACGGATCGCCTCAAGCATCGTAGGAAAGATTTCATCGCCGTTGAACAGGAGGCTCACTCGATTGCCTCCGACAATCGGCGCATCAGTATGCGCCGCGATGGTAGGAAAAAACGACGGCTCGCCAAGGACTACGGCAGGGACTTGATTGATTTCGGGCACGCTCGCACAGCCGAGTACGAGCAACAGGGACACGACTGGCAGATTTTTGATTTGCCTGAGCGGCCTGAGCGCGGTTTTCAATGCTGTCACGGGCCGGGTGAAGAACGCGTAGGCCACTGAAGTTAAGCCCTGGCGATTGCGATTAAATTAACTGATCTGCTTGATCCAAATCAACAATTGTCTTTCCAGAAATGGCACATGCAACGCAGACGCCGGAATCCGGCGTGGGCACTCCCAGCCAGCCGAATTTTCTGCCGTCGAATTTGGCGGCCTTGTTGCCGATGGCGTCTTGCAGCACCAGAGGCCGATAGAATTTCCGATCGTAAGGCCATCGGGTTCGGCACGGTTATAGTTGGCGCCAATGAGGTTTCCCGCTCCGGTCATGTTGTCCACGGCGGTGTTGGGATTGCCAGGGATATGCTTGCCGATATGACGCGGCGATCATGCGCGTGTAGGTATCAAACCAAGTCCGGAGATGTTGTGACCACCGCCTTTAATCGACAATGCGAGTCCGCGGTCGCGCGCGAAGTTCACGCACGTCCTGACGTCGGCCACACCGAGGCAGCGCGCAATAAGCGCTGGCCGCCTCTCGATCATGGCATTCCAGAGAGTGCGGCCTCGTCATAGCCGGCGCCGGGAGGCGTGATGAGTTCGCCCCGAAGGTTTGCCTTGAGTGCGTCGATGGCGCTTTCATGAAGTACCGTCTCTTCTCCATTGATCGTGGTGATTCGCAAGGCTCCCATGCATCACTTCCGCTCTTCGTTCGTTTGGACCAACCATTGCGGCTGGCTGAGAGCCGGCGTCGGCGTCCTTCTCAACGCAATGTTAGACGCAGTACGTGCCGGGTATCTCCTTAGCTGCCACGAGTGATTTTTCTGACGTCCTCGACCATGAGGGCGTTCTCCAAGACCCAACTACCGCTCTTCACAGTGTTGACAATCACCCACGAAACGCCTCGAAGCTTCTCACTGGTGACCGTCGTCACAGCATCCGTGATTCTTTGAATGAGCTGGTTTGTTTGTGCTGGAGTGAGTTCATCCTCAAAAACCTTGACTTCAACTAGTGGCATTTCTGTCTCTCCTTACTCTGGTTATTTGCTGCCGACTTCTAGTGCTAAGCTCGGCCATCGCTAGTAGCGATCAATCCTACGACCGACACCGGTGTGCGAGACAGGCCAGTTAGGCATGAAAAGGTTCCCAGCCCTCCTTTCCGTAGACCTTTTTCCGTTCTCGACCCGTTTTCTTTCTTCTCCGAACATGTACGCCCCCGGCCGCAACCGTAGCATGGCTTCCCAGGATTCTCGTGCCCAGCGGATGTGCTCTTCCCCGCGGCCGGATCCGTCGCACTGCCAGAACCAGAAGACTGTACTCCACTCGGTTGAAGCTCTATGCCCGCTCGGGTCCGTCGACGTTAACAACCGGCTTCCCGGTGCCTACACGGACCAAAAAGATCACTCCGGCCTCCCCGCCAACGGTGACCTCGCGGTGGATGATTTGCCTGGGCACGTGGAACACCTCACCCAAACCGATCCCCACCGATTCCTTTCCCCTAGGCCCGAATTCAATCCGAATCCGACCGGAGATAACGTAGCCGTAGGTGTCGTTGTCACTATGGTGGTGCCAGGCTGATGCCAGCCCGCCCATCGTATGCGCAACCCCTACCCAACTATGGGGGGAGGTAATCAGGTCCTGCCGGTGGATCGGAGTGGACTCTGAGAGGCTCGCGACGCCCTCATGGGACAATTTGAAAACTTCGACCTTTTCTGCTGCCATGGTTAAACCTCCCCGATTCTCATAAAATCATTCACTTGGCATCCGTGCCAAAATTGTTGCGCTTTGGCCTAATGACCGCGTGAATCGCACGGCATTACACTGCCACGTCTCCAATCAGCGCACCTGTCGCAAGCCCGCCCTTGTTGCTCCAAAAATAAGATAACCGCTGGATCACCTTTGCTTGTCCCTTTCCCACTCGATGTTCTTCTTGGACCGATTGAAAAAGGGAGCGTACACAGAAAGCGCTGAAAACCTAGCGCCCTCACGCAGGATCGGACCGTGCAGTGTGTTGCGCGGAATGAAGACGAGGTCTCCAGGCCCGACCCGCCGCATTTCATCGCCCACTCGAAATTCGGCTTCCCCTTCGAGAATGACGACGACCTCGTCATGGGCAGGTTGCGTATGCAGGGCATTGCCGCTCTCTCTGATGATGCCCAGGTTTGCAGTCAGATATTGCCCATCGCAAAGAAAGGTCCTCTTGATCGGGTCACTCGCGGTCGAGGGATCCGTTTCCATCGCACGAAGCTTCTCGTAGAGATTGACGAAATGGCTCATTCTTTTAACCTCCTACCGACGCCGCCTCCGTTCTCAGAGCGAAGGCTTGATGTTCTGGTTCAAACGGAAAAAGTTCTTCGGATCCCACTTATTCTTCACCTGCACGAGGCGCTTCCACACCACCGGCCTGTAGGCCTCCCCGTACAGCGAGCAGTAATTCGTTCTTCCGGGCAAAGTCTACGCCCCGTATGACATCGGCCGATGCCAACCGCTTAGCAGCAAAAGTTCTCTTGCAGATAACACGCACTTTCCCCTGTCGCTGCCGCAGCATCGAGAATTTTTGAGTCTTCCTCAATGTGGCAGAACGTCGCCAGTTCTCTAGTAATTTCCAGCCCGCCTGGATGGAGAATCTCAAACCGTAGGTCCTCACTTTCGACGAGATTCTCTAAGAACGGTCGCTTTTGGGATATGCTTTCCATCCCACACCTGAGTTGGAGCTGGCTAAACGTTTGCGCTCACCCGCGCGAGAGTAGCCAGCAGTCGCGGCGCAGCCGCGAGTTATGCGGGCTACAGTGCTTTTTACTTCCTTCCCACGCCAATGTTGACCGGGTTGGTCAGCTTGGCGGCGCCGCTGCCGCCGGAGCGCTTGCGAACCATCTTCTCCAGCGTCTCCTGGATCACGCCTCTCTCGTCGTTCGTCAGGTTGAGACTGCCGAGCACCGTCTCGACGATCGGGTTGCTCCACACCAGCCAGTCCCACAGATCCTTGCCGGTCCTGTGTTCCATGATCTCGGTGATGGTCTCGACCTTTATGTCCTTCAATCCAGCGGTGGCGAATTCACTGCGCAGTCTCTCCGGATCTGCCAACTGTAAGGGGAGCGGAGGAGGATCCATCGGGAGGCCATCGAAGTCGGGACGGACGGACTGAACGGCGCCCACCAAGAAGCTCAGAAACTCGATCTTGTGCGGGTCGGCAAATGCATTCACCAGTACGCAGCCGCCCGGCTTGACGACGCGCACCATCTCGCGGATCCCCTTTGGTATGTCGGGAAACAACATGACGCCGAACTGCGATCCGGCCATGTCGAAGCTGTTGTCCTCGAGCTCGAGGGCATGGCCATCCATGATGCGGGTCTCGATGTTGAGCCCCTGCTGGCATGCGCGAGCCCGGAGCAACTCGAGCATGACCGGAGACAGATCCGTCGCCAGCACCTGTGCCCCGAGGCGCGCCGCGGGGATGCTGAGAGCGCCGCTCCCGGCCGCCACGTCGAGGAACCGCATACCCCCACGGAGCCCCGCTCGGCAGATGCCTTCATTCCCCAACCAGATGTGAGTGGGAGTGATGGTCCTGTCATAGCCCGACGCGATCCTGTCCCACGCGGCGCGTGTATCTTCTTTTCCAGGAGCAGTGGTCATGGCTTCCTCATAGAATGCCGAACTCCGATTTTCGAACCGTATAGGAGCCGGTCTCCGATCCACCAAATCACCAGTGCCAGATCTGATCGTGCTGATCGACAAGTTGCGGTAGGTCTTGCCGCGCGACCTTCTTAATCCCAGAAACGAGATCTCCTTCCGAGAGGCCCCGTTCCTTTGCGTCTTCCTCTACAAGATAAATCGGCACCCCTTTCTCAACTATCTTCGCCACGTCCTTATCGATCTCAGGAGGGTGCATCATCTTGGCGTCTCCAAAAGATAGGCCTGAGGCATCCTGCCCTTTCACACCGTAATTAACAGCATTGGCCCGGAGAAGAATTGAGATATCGGCCCCGGCGTTTTTCAACATATGACTCAACCAGAGAATCGTGTCGTCCTGCTCCTCTAAGGTTGCCCTGTAGGCAGTTTCGACAATGTTAAGAATCTTCGGCATGGTATCCCCCCTGTTCCTTACTTTGTTGGGATGACGAGAGTGGCATCGCTCGCCAATGAGGCATCGAGAAAATCCTTAGGTCCACCGCGCCGTGGGCCTTCAACCCACTCTCCGGCACCGCGCTCGTCTACACAGAGCCCGCAGTTGACCCAATCCAGCTTCACGGCCTTTTTGTTTGCCAGCTTAAACAGGGAAGCGACCCAGTCCTTTGTGGTAGGGTGCTGTTCCTGTTCTATAGATGTGCCTTTCACTGGATTGGGATGAGGCTGTTGCGCCTTCATGGTCAGATTCACCGCCCCCTCGTAGGCAAAGACATTCACGTTATGTCCTTTCTCCAAAGCGGCATTAATGACGCGCAACGCCGTGGTGGAGTTGGCCGATTCGTAAGGGGCATCCATAATTGCAATAGTTAGTGTTTTTCCTGAAGACATAGGTTTTCCCTCCTCAATGAAAATTAATGCCAGATAGTCTTCATTCCCGGTTCAAGCAGGAGGCCGACTAGCCGATCCATATCAGCGACCTCCACCCCGTCAAGCAGGTTCCTGATCGCCCGCTCTCGCAGCGAGAATCCGTCGGCGAAGACTTTGACCTTGCCCTTAATGAGTTTCGAGATGATTTCGTTATACTTCGATCCCTTTCGAGCCGGGAGGACTCCATTTTGCGAGAGAAAAAGAACCGTTTCATTTCCCCTGTTGGAGATCCCCTGGACTAGCTCGGAGAAATACTCTGAATCCGAGCTATCAAATGGGTCTCTGGATTCAATCAAAAGATACTTTGCCATAACTGCACCTCCTCCTTTTTGGTCTTTTTGCGATCCTTTTGAACCATGCTTATGGACCGTTTGCGGGTTAGGCTTCCCTTACGCCGTTCAGGGTCTTTCAGCAGCAGACGCTAAGGTTCCGTTCCG
>DASQUN010000714.1:0-10752 GCA_035641275.1 Candidatus Udaeobacter sp.
GCAGCCTTTGATCCATTGGCGGGCATTTCATATTCCTTCCGACACAGTTCGCAGCCGCGCTGACATGCAGCGCCCGGGCGGGCGATGGATGCTTACGACCTGCTCTTTACTATAGAATCGGACTTTCCGGCAAGCGCGTCATTGGTCGAATTCGGTTACGCTTAGGATCGCGTCGACACCGCTCACGTCCAAGTCGTCGTCCCCTGGTCGATGTCTTAGCAGAAATCCTCAACCGATCGGCGATATGGACGCCAGACTTCGAGCGGGCCGATCGATCGGGGACCCTTACGGGGACAAAGCGATTGCGCCCAAAAATTGTTGGTAATTTACTCAAAAATGGCTCATCATTTTTTTTCTGGCTATAGCGATGAGACGAAAAAAAGTCAACGTTCGAGAGAGCCTCCGGTCGTCTTTCAAGGACGGCATTTTTGCCGCCGTCATGGGCGGCGTTACCGATCATTACGCGACTCCGCTGGCCCTTTTCTTGGGCGCGACGGTCCAGCAGGTCGGTGTGATCGCCGCTCTCCCGAACCTTTTGTCCTCTTTATCGCAGCTCTTGGCTGTCCGAGTCATTTACTGGATCGGGGGGCGCCTCAGATTGCTGGTCCGCCTAGTCTTGTCGCAGGCATCCTTGATTCTTTTTATTGCCATTCTGCCGTGGCTCCGGCTGGCCCACCGCGTGGAGCTGCTGCTCATTCTTTTGATTCTCGCCGCCTTGTGTGGCGGCTTGGCCGGGCCCGCCTGGGGCAGCCTGATGAGCGATTACGTTCCATCGAGCAAGCGCGGGCGATACTTTGGCTGGCGTAACCAGACGGTGGGTGCGGTGGGCATCGGCAGCCTCATCGCATCGGGCCTCTTACTATATTCGTTTGGAGAAGTTTCATACGCTGCCGGCTTTTGCATCCTTTTCTCCTCGGCCGCGCTCGCCCGTTATATTTCGGCTCATTTCATCAGCCAAATGGATGAGCCCCCACAACGAAAAGATCCAGCCAGCGACTTTACCTTTGTTATGTTTGTGGCGCGCTTTAAAGAGAGCAACTTTCTCAAATTCGTACTTTTCGCCGCTTGTCTGAATTGCGCCTCCTACTTGGCAGCTCCGTTTTTCGCCGTCTTCATGCTGCGCGACCTGCAATTGAGCTACTTGACTTATATGGCGCTCCAGGTCTGCTCGGCGCTCGCGTCTTTTGTCGCGCTTCCTCTCTGGGGTAAGCACGCGGATCTGGTGGGTAACGTGAGAGTCCTCCGTCTCAGCTCGTTTTTTGCCGCGCTGATTCCTATTTTTTGGCTCTTCTCCCATCATCCTGGTTATCTGATGCTGGTGCAGATGTGGGCAGGGTTTTCATGGAGCGGCGTTACACTTTCGACCGGCAATTTTATCTACGACGCCGTCACGCCGCAAAAGCGGGTTCGTTGCATCGCCTATTTTAATGTCATCAACGGGGTAGCGCTTTTTCTGGGTTCTTTCATGGGAGGCCTTTTGGCCTCTTGGCTGCCGCCGATTTTTGGCTACCGGCTTCTCGCTCTATTTGCCCTCTCCTGCTTCTGCCGATTGTCGTTCTATCTCCTGCTTTCGCGCAGCTTTCGCGAGGTTAGACCGGCACGTGAAGTTTCCATCCAGGAGCTTTTTTTCAGCGTCGTCGGTATTCGTCCGCTGGTCGGATCGGCCCAGGATTGATTAAAGGCACGACGATGGTGATCCGCGCCCGCCAGGGTCTTGGCGATAGGGAAGGTTCTTATCGGTCGTGACAAACGTTCCACATGGATATTTCGACGGCCGCCACGTTCCGCAATCAACCATCAAAGTCCGGACGCTCGCGTTGGTTCGTTTGCCAGCTCGCGGCTTGATGCGGATAGAGCGTTGTTATAAAGATTTTGCCGGTTGCACCTCTTCATTGAAATGGATTCACAGCTCAAAGACATTTATGCGCGCAAGGGCTGGGAGTTCTATACGCAGAACCGCCTGTGGCCACCGGATGGGAAAGTTATTTACACGAAGCTTTGAAACAGACGGGCAACCGATAACGAGCAGTCGCTCGCTCTTCCCTGTGGAGAGTAATTTTGGTCGCCGATCGGGCGCTAGTGCCGAAGGAGGGCAAGATGAAAGAAATGAAGAAGTTCGTTGCGTTTCTATTCGCCGCTCTGATGCTTGGAAGCCACGGCGATATAAAGGCTCAAGAGCAGCCATTCTACCGGGGGCAGTCGATTAAGATCGTGGTGGGATTCACGACCGGCGGCTTCTACGACCGGTGGTCTCGCCTGCTTGCGCGCCATGTTCCCAAATATATTCCGGGCAACCCGGAAATGATCGTGCAGAATATGCCGGGCGCCGGCGGGCTGGTCGCTGCGAATCACGTGTACAGCGTTGCCAAGCCCGACGGCTTGACACTCGGCATGCTCTCCTACGGCATCTACTTGGACCAGCTGGTTGGGCGCAAGGAAGTTCAGTACGATGTGCGCAAATTCAATTGGATTGGTTCTCCCGAAAAGAGCGATGTGCTCCTCTACATGCGGAGCGACGCCCCTTATAAGTCGCTGGAAGATATTCGTAAGGCAAGCACGCCGCCCAAATGCGGGTCCACCGGCACCGCCGGGACCGACTATATCCTCGCCCGCATGCTGGAAGATACGCTCGGCCTCAAGATCACCACCGTCTTGGGTTATCCGGGCGGAAGCGAGATCGATCTGGCCGTGGAAAAGGGCGAGGTCCAATGCCGCGGTATGACCGCGGCGCCGTTTTTCGGGCGTGAGCCGTTCATCACTTGGCGCAAAAACAACTTTGTCCGTGTGCTACTTTTCGGCGGTCAGAAGCGTGACGAAAGGATTCCAGAGGCCCCTACCATTTACGAGATTTTCGACAAAGAAAAGACGGCGGAAGAAAACCGGCGTGTTGCCGACGTGATTCTGCGCGGTGGCGACTTCGGCCGGCCTTGGATCGCCCCTCCGGGTACCCCGAAAGAGCGCGTGAAACTCTTGCGCGACGCACATGCGAAAGCCATGGCCGATCCAGCGCTGCTGGCCGAGGCCAAGAAGGGCCAGATGGAGGTCGGCGTCATGAGCGGTGAAGAGCTGCAACAGTTGGCGGAAACGATAATGAACCAGCCGCCCCGGGTGATCGAGCGGGTGAAAAAAGTTCTCGGACAATAACCAAAGGGAGCCTGGCTAAACTGGTTCTCTGGCCGCAACTTTTCAGCCAATTTTTGGCGGGGGCTACCGAGGCCTCAATCGGTGAGAATCGCCCCGGCCAGAGTGCCAAGCACTGTGCCTCCGATCAAAATCAGAATCGGGCTCACTCTGGTAAAGAGCGCGAAGATGAGGGCGGCGCCGGAAATGACTCCGTATGGCCAGCCATGGAATGCCTGGCGCCCGAGGACGAATACCGTTATCCCGAGTAGGCCGATCACGGCCGGCCCTGCGCCAAGGCCAAAACCCTGCAACCATGGATGGTGGATGTAGCGCTCGATTTGCTGCGCCGCAAAGATCGCGAGCAAGAACGGAATCGAGAAAACTCCTGCCGTTGCCACGAGCGCGCCGGAAAAACCCGCGGCGCGGTAGCCAATAAAGGCTGAGGTAATCAATACCGGACCCGGCGTGATGTAGGCAAAGCCGATGGCCGCGGCGAAATCCTGCGGTGTGACCCATTGCATTCGCTCGACAGAGATCCGCTCCAGCAGCGAAATAACCGCGCTGCCTCCGCCAAAGGCCAGCATAGAGATAACGGCAAAGTAAATGAATAGCTCCAGCAGGATCACGGTCGTGCCGTCTCTTCCTTGGCTTTCGTTGCTCTGGTCTTTTGTTCTTGCGTGAACCATTGCGGCATTAGAATGCCAACGGCTCCAGCACCCGTCACAATCCACGCAGGATTAATGCTGAAAGCGATACCGACCGTGCAGGCGGCTACGGCTACAACTCCTGCGGTCACCGTAGTGACGGTCGGCTTGGCCAAACGGTAAATGGTCGCGACCAATAGGCCTGCGACTGAAGCCGTTAAGCCTCGCAGCGCTGGGATTGCCGCATTACCCAGCCCGGCAGTGATTTCCTCATAGAGCACTGACAACAACAGCATCAGCAGGAAGGCGGGGAGGAGAAAGGCGGTTGTCCCCAATGCCGCACCCGACCAGCCTCTGAGGCGATAGCAGAGGTAGCCTACCACTTGCACTCCCGTGGAGCCTGGAAGTAGCTTTGTGTACGTCAGGCTCTCCGTGAGATCCTGAGCGGTGAGAACGCGCCGATTGGTAATGAGATACCGCTCAATGAGGCTTAGCGTGACACCCAGGCCACCAAAGGCCGCAAACCCGATCCGAACAAACTGCCACCAGATTTGTCCCAACGACATAAAATGAAGTTAAAGGGATAGCTTAGGCGTTCACCCGAGCTATCTGAAGTAACCTCTTTGATTAACTGACGACGATGGTTGTGACGATAGACGAAGTTGCGTCCGCCTTGGCAGCTTTGGTGCTAACGGGAGCGGAACAGTTCAACAAGCTGTCGCCGAACTTTCTCTTCGCCGCCGGGCAGGAAATCGAATTTCGTCGTGTCATCGGTTTGCTGCAAAATTCTGCGACCTTCGTCTTCTTGATGCATGATGAGCAAGATCTCCTTAAGGCGCTTCACAACCGCGGGATTTAAATCTCTACGAGTCGAAACAAGATGGCGCGGAAAAGAGTCGGTTTCGGCTAAGACGGCGATCACCGCTTTTCTCGCCTCATCAAGCGCGCCAAAATCATCATTGCTAAAGGCTCCGGCCGCCACCCTTTTTGACAGAACCCAATCGGCGATAGCGCGATCGGAAGAAGCGAAAACATAGCCAATCTCGCTGAAAGCAACTTTTGCTTCGAGACCGGCTTTTTCCGCAAGCCTAAATCCCTTTTTTAGAAGCAGGACCTTGGGCAGAAAATAGCCGGAGGTCGAGCCTGGATCTTGAAAGGCAATCATTTTGCCGCGCAGGTCTTCAAGGCGCTTTACGCCGCTATCTTTCTCAGTAAATAGGATGCTTCGATAATCGGCCATCCCTCCTTTCCAACGCCTCAGGCGTAATACCGCGGCTGCCTGTTTGTTGATGAGGTAGGTTGGATAGGGGCTCTCCATGTAGAAATCGACCTTCTTCTCTTCCAGCAGCTTGGCCAACTGCAATGCGGTCGAAGCGACAACGACTCTCCCTTCGACGTCCGCTGCCGGGGAGAGTTTTCGGCCGACGTAGCGTACGAACTCTCGAAAGCGTTCTTCGATCTCTTTCTGATGCGTTGCCGACACGAGCCCTAAGGAGATCCCTTTTAGCGTTACCGTCTCGGTCGCCTGTCCAAAAGTGTTCGCAACCGGGATGAGCGAAAGGGCGACGATTGCGGAAATGAGAATGACTTGACGGCTCTGTCTGGTCATGGCGACCTCGCCACGGTTAACAGTTTTGAGAGAAAACCCGACGACTGCCCAACGGAGACGACGGTTACGTATACAAAAACCGTCCAATGGTCGCAAGAGAAAACACGAATGGGAAAAGGGAACAGAAATGTGATATGCAGCAAGCATGCTGATACTAAGCAACGAGGAAATCGAATCGTTTTTGTCGATTGAGACCTGTATTGAGGCATTAGAGAAGGCCTACCTGAGCTGGGACAAAGGCACGGCGATCAATCGTCCGCGGACGGACCTAGTCCTGCCGTCGCCGAACGAGTCCGGCGTTTATGCTTTCAAGTCTATGGAGGCGGGGCTGGTCGATCCGCCCATCATCGCGCTCCGCATCAATTCCGATATTGTCCGATGGCGGCAGCAAGGCGACAGGGTTCTAAAGACCAAGGTGCCGGCCGCTTCCGGCAATAAGTATGTGGGGTTAGTCATGTTGTTCTCGACCGAGAATGGCGAACCGTTGGCCATTTTCCCTGACGGCGTCGTCCAGCGGATGCGCGTGGCCTCGAGCAGCGCCATAGCGGCTCGCTGTCTGGCGCGCGAGGATGCGAGCACACTGGCCCTGTTCGGTTCCGGCTGGCAGGCGGGGAGTCATCTGCCAGCCCTGTGCGCGGTGCGCAAAATAAGAAAAGTCAACGTCTACAGTCCGACGAAGAGCAACCGAGAATCCTTTGCCCGCGAGATGGCGCAAAAGGTCGAGGCCGAGGTGCGCCCGGTTGACAATCCCGAAAAAGCCGTGCGTGACGCGGACATTATTGCGACTACAACCAATTCTTTAACCAGAGTCGCCAGCCCCGAATGGGTGAGGCCGGGCATCCATTTGACTTGCGTCCGGGTTCCGGAGCTCGGCGATGAGACGATTCGAAAAGTGGACCGGCTGGTTATCCACTCGCACAAGCATGCTCCGGAAAACTACGTTGCGGGTTACGGAGACGATGCCATTCCGGCTCACGACGCCATCGACATCATCAAAAAGGGTCCTGGGCAAGGCGCCGGCTCCCTCGTGGATCATCCCTTTTGGCTCGCCGCTCCTGAGCTTCGAGAGCTCGTGGCTGGCAAGGTCCCGGGTCGAGTTACAGCGGAAGAGACCACCTGTTTTCTAAACAATTTGGGAATCGGCCTTCAGTTCGCCGCCGTAGGCGCAGCGGTTTTCAGTGCGGCAAAAACTATGGGAGTGGGACATGAGATTCCCACGGACTGGTTTCTGGAAAGCGTGCATCCGTAATAACCCGAGGAACGAAAAGCGGGTTGGTATTTCCATAGAGGGTCCCCTCCGCACGGCTCTCTCTTCACGTCAGCCGCTCAGGCAGAGTAAGGCAAGGTAAACGTAAAAGTTGAACCGATTCCGGGTTTGCTCTCTACTCGGATGTCGCCTTGCATCAGCTCTAAATATTTCCGCACAATGTTGAGTCCCAAGCCGAAACCATCGAAATGGCCCGTATGGGCTTCTTTGAGCTGGTGGAATTCTTCAAATATCTTCTCGAGATCGTCTTTTTCAATCCCCATTCCCGTATCGGCTACGGCAAATTCGACCCGACCTCTGTCTTTGAGATCCCTTACGCCTATCTCAATTTTACCCTTCGACGTGAACTTGTAAGCATTGCCGATCAGGTTTTGCAAAATCTCCTCCAGCTTTAATGCGTCCGTGGTTATAGGCGGCAAATTCGGCTCCACGTTCCAGCAAATTTTCAGACGGCCGTTTCGGCTCAGTTGCTCCGCATAGCTTTTGACGTGGTCGATGACCTCGTCCACCTCGGTCATCGCGAGTTCACAGGACATCTTTCTGGCTTCTATCTTGGTGAGCGTTAAGACGTTATTGATGAGTTTAAGAAGAACCTCCGCGTGGTGGACTATTTGCGTTAGAGATTTTTCTTGGCCTAACGTGATCTCACCGAAAAACCTCTCCTTCATTAACTCGACATTCCCCATGATAATATTGAGCGGCGTTCGCAGCTCATGGGACATCGCTGCCATAAATTCCGACTTGATACGGCTGGCCTCCTGGAGATCGAGGTTAGCTTTTTCCAACTCCGTTGACTTGTTCCTAATGGCGGCAAAGAGGTTTGCATTCTCGACCGCGACCCCAATCTGATTCGCCATCGAAGTGAGCAACTGAATCTCATTAGCCGTAAGGCGACGCGCCGTCTGACCAGCGCAACGGAGGGCTCCAACGCAGGATGTCTTGGCCTTTATGGGGAATACAGCGAGAAAGCGCAATCCAGCCGTTTGGTTGCCCTTGCTATGGCTTAATTCCCGGTAGCGGGGATCGTTTTGCAAGTCTTCAAAGATGAGAGTCTGCCCAGTCTCCGCCACAGTGCCGGTAATACCTTGCCCGCGCTCGATTACCGTGACTCGAGCCCAAAACTTTGGGTGGGTTTCAAAAGAAGCTCTCAAATGCAGCTGTTTCATCGCAGGATCAAACAAAAGAATCCTCATCGCATTAAAATCGAATATGCTGGTTATCTTCTTGATCACTTCTTGCAGGACTGGTTCCAGCTCTAAGGACTGATTCACCGTGGTCGTCACATCGTAAAGCGCGGTAAGCTCCTCGGTCCGCTGCTCCACCTTTTCTTCCAAAGTGGAATAAGAGACCTTAAGTTCTTTCGCCATACTATTGAACTCGTCTGCTAGGGACTGGATCTCATCCGCCGTCTCAATCTCCACCTGGTGATCCAGATTCCCGCTCCTGATAATTTTGATTCCCTCATGAAGTTCCCGAATTGGCCGCGTTATTCTCTTACCCAACCAACCTATCACTACCGCGCCGACCAATAGTCCGATGCCCATGAGCAAGAAGGCGAAGCGCTTCACCATCCTCACATCGGCTAGCGCCACATCGAGAGGCTCTTCTAAAATAACCGCCCAGCCCAAGCCGCGAAGAGGCGCATACGTGGTCAATACCGGCTTGCCCATAATTCCATCCGCTTCATTGGTCGGAGTAGGATCTGCGAGCCTGGGGTTGCTGAGAAATTCCTTAACTTCGTAGATGTGGTTGAGATTGGTCCTTCTTAGAACCAAAGACGGATCTCTATGCGCGATGAGATTTCCCTGGCCGTCTATTAGATAAGCATAACCAGCAACGCCAAAATGAACATTCCCGATAATTTCCCAAAGAAACTTAAGATTGGCCTCCGCCGACAAAACGCCGATAATGTCTCGAGGGGTCGCCTTCAGCGGAACCGCAAGGGTCACGTAGGGTTCGGCCTTGTCCGAAGTGTAGACGGGGCTTACGTAAATATTGCCTTCCATAGCCTTCTTAAAATTCGCTGATCCGCTTCGGTCGGAAAGTTCCGTCGGCGTGTAAATTCTTCTCTCAGAAACCTTCGCCACCTCCATCCCTTGCGCGTCTAGAATCGAGGCATCCGTAAAGGCCGGGTCATTTTTTAGCAGCAAGATAGCAAGAAGCTCTTGCTCCCGACTGCCGGCAGGGTAGAGGCTCATCGAAATCGCCGAATCGCTCAGTCGGTCAATTTTTTGACTAATAAAGGCTTCAATCCTAGCAGCGATCAGTGATGCGATTTCCTCCTGTAGCTCGAAGCGATCTCGTTTTATCTGCCTCTCGGCATAGATATAACTGGCGAGGACCACGCCAAAAAGGACCAATCCAAAAAGGGAAAGGTTCCAGACGAGGAGGCGACGACGGATACCTCCCGTGTGGAAAAAAATCGCGGCTATGTCTTTCCAACGCCACACCGTCGTAAGCTACTTAATTACCTCATCAGCCTGAATAAGGATTTGCTTGGGAATCTCGAGGCCTATGGCTCTCGCGGTTTTTAAGTTAAGCATCAAGTGCAGCTTGAAAGGCTGCTCAATCGGAAGGTCAGTGGGTCTAGCTCCTTTAAGGACCTTATCGACCAAGATGGCGCCTTGTTGTCCCGTAGAGTAATAGTTAGAGCTGTAGGCGGCCAACAAGCCCCTTTTCACCGTCTCAATATTAGGCCCGACATGGGGAAGGTTTTCTTTAATTGCCTGTCGCGCAATATCCTCTGTGGCCGCGACGATGGTGGCTTCAGGAGGAACAAACAGGGCGTCTCCCAAGGTGCGTTTGATCAAGGGAATTTTTTGCCGCATGGCCTCGGCGTTTCTTGCTTCAACCTCTAATGTCGTATGCTCCAGGCCCAATTTCCTAGCTGCTTCGCGCGCGTCGGCGACAAGCCGCTCGTGATTGATTCCAATTCCAGCAGTGTCGATCAACAAGACAACCCGCTTGATCCTTGGGGCAAGGTTCTTCAGTAGCTCCATCCGTTTTCCGGTAAGATCTACCGACGAGCTGGATATGCCTGTTAGATTGTTACCTGAACCGGCATAGCTCTTGACCAGACGCAGCGGATCTCCCGCGCTGAGAAAGACAACAGGAAGGCTGGTCCCGCTGGTCAACTTGGCGACAGGTACGGTAGCGGTTGTTGAGGAGGTGACAATCAGATCCGGCTTTTGTTGCACCAAGGTCTCGGCCATTTTCCGAAGCAGATCCTGATCTCCCTTGGAATTGTGAAGATCGTAAATGACATTCTTACCTTCTAAATACCCGAGTTCCGTCATTCTTTGCTTGAAGCCATCGACAGCCGGGATAAATTGATCGTCTGCCACCAGGGCTCCGATGCGATGCACTTTCTGTCCCTGGGCCGCGCTTGGACTTATGATTAGCGCGAGGATCAGTAAAGCAACCGCCCATCCCAATCTCATCTTAGATCCGCGCTTTTGCTTCCCAACGTTCATCTGTGGTTTCCTTTCCCGGTCTTGCTTAACTGCCACAGGCGAGAATGTTTCCTGCCGCGCCGCCCTTGGCGCGCTAGCTTAAACGCTTCCGTTTGGCTCTACCCGGCAAATGGCTAGCTAAAATGGCTAGTTACGCACAAATAGTGCCAGAGCGTGCTTTGAAGTTCTTTGTCTACTGGCGCCATTTTTCAGGAATTTTGCTGCCGCGAGCGGATGACAGGCTATGACAAACCACACTGGATGAACAGAAAAGGACAAAACCTCGTAAATGAGACCCCCGGGTTAGCGTGCGCGAGACGCAAAGATTAGCTTCAGAGGATCCATCGGGGAGGCCAACGTATCGCGGGCCAAAAGATGCCGAAAATATGCCGTAGGCTATGTTTCAGCGTGTGCCGGCAGGATTTTGCTCGCGCTTCAGAAAGAAAGACGGAAGCCGGTTAGAGAAGGAGAAATCAATCGATTTATGACGCCGGGCGCACCGAAACGATTACGAATCGACCGCGGCGGTTCTTTGCCCAACATTCGTCCGTTTGCTCGGTGCAAACCGGAACCTCTTCGCCGAAGCTGATCGTTGACAGGCGATTGGCTGGAACGCCGAGTGTTATCAGATAGTCCCGCATCACCTGAGCGCGCTTG
>DASQUN010000715.1:0-7326 GCA_035641275.1 Candidatus Udaeobacter sp.
TCGGCTCGATAATTTCCCTCGCCATGAACGTTATCCGGCGCCAGGGAACGGGGGACGGTTCAAGTCGAGACCCGGAAAGGACACCGAGCGGCTCTTGACGGCTCTTTCATCAGCCGCCATAGTCGCGCGACACTTCTTTGCTTTTTCGGATCACCACCCGCCTGCGGTCTTAGATTTGCTCTTACAGCGCAACGGAGCGGGCCGCGAGGTTAACCTAGGTTTCCTTCCATGGACCGCTCGCTGATCTCGAACCGACGAACATGAGGGAAACCAACCACTAAGACAGCAACAATTAGTAATATGATCACGCCCCCCGTGATCGCCGACAATTCGGCTCCGAGAAACGAGGCGACAAGTCCGGCCTCGAATTGACCGAGTTGCGGCCCGCTGTTCGTAAAAATGCTATTGATCGATGCCATGCGGCCTCGCAGTTCGTCAGACGTGCTGAGCTGATTGATCGTCGCGCGAAGAACGGCGCTGATGGTGTCGCCGAAACCTGAACATGCAAGCAAAAAAACCGAAAGCCAAAGGAACGGGGATTTCGCAAACAGCACGATCGAGAATCCATAAATCGCAACTCCGATCAGGATGCAGGCGCCGACCCGCCGTACTTGGCCGATAAGACTTAAGCCGGCGGCCCCGAGCAAAGAGCCGGTGGCGCTCGCGGCATACAGCACGCCCAGACCCTCAGGCCCAACCATGAGAACATCCCGAGCAAAGACGGGGAGAAGTGCGCGGACGCTGCCGAAGATATTCGCCCCGAAATCCATGACTAGGAGGGGAAAAATAACCGCATGGCCGAAGACAAAGCTAAACCCCTCGCGCAACGAGCTCAATGAGACGCTTCTCCACCCTCCTCTCTCCGGCAGCCGGGCTCGAATGCGCGAAAGCAAAATGAACATGATGATCCATGATAACGCGTCGGCCGAGTAGCATACCGCAGGACCGGAAAGACCCAGGACGATACCGGCCGCCGACGGACCGGCGATCACCGCCACGTGACGCTGAGCGCTGAAAATCGCGAGGGCGCGCGGGAGATCTTCGGGCGGCACCAGATTGGACACGAGCGCTTGACGCGAAGGCGCTTCCAAAGAACTGAACAGGGCTAGAAACACGACGACAACGTACAACGTTAGCGGGGTCGTTCTACCGGCCAGTGTTATCAGAGCAAGAGTCCCGGAGACAAAGAACAGGCTCGATTGCGTAACCATCATGAGCCTACGGCGATTCATCGCGTCGGCCAAAAGTCCGCCGTAAAGGAGAATAGCCATTTGCGGCACGGCGCGGGCGAGGCCGATGAGACCAATCTGCAACGGCGAATTGGTTAGCTCATAAATCTGCCACGCCATCGCGACGGTGGTAAACTGGCTGCCGATGCTGGATAAAAGCAATCCCACCCAAAAGATACGAAAGTCGCGGTGCCGCAGCGGAGAAAGAAATACACGCTTGTCGCGGCCTTCGCCCGGTGCAGCTTGGGACTTAATAGCGTGAGGATCCTTTCATCTCTGACAGGACGGGCAATAGAAAGCGCTCCGGTTGCCGATAGCGATTCTTTTGATCGCGCTTGGGCACTGACGGCATGTCTTCCCATGGCGATCGTAGACTCGCAAATGATTTTGAAACTCACCGAACTTGTCCTCGGCGTCGCGATAATCTGAAAATGACGTGCCGCACCACCGGATTGCTTCGTTTAAGACCAGAGGAATCGTGCCGGCGATTTCTTGTACTTGGCTCCGAGTCAGTCTGCGAGATCGAGTTGTCGGCCGAACGCCAACCCGGCAAAGAACCTCATTCGCATAGATATTGCCAATTCCCGCGACAATCTGCTGGTCGAGCAAAAGATCACGAATCCGTCGGTCCGAAAGCCTCGTGAACGAGTAAAGATACTGGCCGGTGAATCGACAATCGAATGGGTCCAAACCCAGACGCTTCAATTGCGGTAGCTTGTGAAGCTCGCTTTCCGCCACCACCACCGATAAACCAAAGCGGCGCGGATCGTGATAACGAAGTTCGTGTCCGCTGTCGAGACTAGCGACGATATGGTCATGCTTCTGTCTCGGCGCGCGGCGATCGACATGAACAAGCTTTCCCGACATCCCCAGGTGATATATCCAGACGACATCACCACTGAGAGAAATGAGGATGTATTTCGCTCTTCGTCCGATTCGCACTATCGTTTTTCCTTGCAAGCGATCACCCAACCTAGGATCGACGACGCAGCGTAAGCGAGGTTCCATGATATTGACCGTCAGAATACGTCGCCCTTCCAGATGGGGTTTCAACCCGCGGCAAATAGTTTCGATTTCCGGTAACTCGGGCATAGGGGCGTATTCAGCTGTGAAGCTCTAGCAGACCCTGCCGGTGCGCGGCTTGAGCTAGCCGGATAAACTCGTGTACCGTCAGGGTTTCCCCCCGCCGGCTAGGGTCGACTCGTTCGGCCCGCAGAAATCTTTCGATTTGTTCCCGACCGGCTCGGAGCCAGCCGCTCAGCGCGTTGCTCAGAATCTTTCGTCTTTGCCCAAAGGCACAACGCACCAGACCCCGCAGGTGAGGAAGCTCTTCCATTGCTATCAAAGGCTCAGAAAACAACTCGATCTTTAGCAGCGTTGAACGCACTTTAGGACGTGGATAGAAAGCTTCCGGCGAAACCGGTAGTTTATCCGTAATGCGACCATGCACTTGACACCATACGGACAGCGAGCCATAGGCCTTAGAACCGGGTTCGCTTGTGATTCGATCCGCCACTTCTTTTTGCAGCATCAATACCAACGAGAGAAAATGCTCACGACAGTCAAACAGACGAAACAGCACCGGCGTCGAGATGCTATAGGGCAGATTGCCGATTAGTTTGATCTTGTGTCGCGGCAAGATGTCGCTCAATGAGACATTGAGGATGTCTGCATGAACTAACTGCAACGCGGGATGAGCCCCCAGTGAACTCCGCTGCAGCCAATCAATGAGAGACGCGTCGACTTCAACGGCCCACACGTGAGCGGCCCTCTCGACCAAACGTCGCGTCAATAGACCTAATCCCGGACCAATTTCGAGAATTTGATCTTGAGGGGAAAGTTCCAACAGGCGCAGGATCGACCCGATGACGTTTTCATGAACCAAAAAATTCTGGCCGAGCCTTTTTCTCGGCTTAAATTGGGATTCTTGCAGCGCTGCGCGGACTTCCTCATAGAGGGTAACCATAATCCCTCAAACGCATCGACTATAACCCTTAGTTTTATTTATAAGATAAGATCAGCGTCGGCATTAAGGCGGAAATCGTCGCGCCGCCCACGCTTGAGCCAGTGATGACCGGCCAGCGCGATCATCGCCGCATTGTCTGTGCAAAATTTCGGTGAAGGAAAAAAAACCTGCAACCCTTCTGCGTTCGCCTTTTCTTGCATCTTCTCGCGCAGGCGGCTGTTGGCCGCCACCCCGCCCGCTAAAACGATGCGCCGGGTGTCGTGCGTGACGGCAGCCCTGACCGTAGGGTTCACCAGCATGTCGACGACGGCCTCCTGAAAGCTAGCAGCGATATCGGCTCTTTGCCTCTCCCACTGTTCCTTTCCTAGTTTCTTTAGGTAGTGCCACACTGCCGTTTTGATGCCACTGAAACTGAAATCATAAGCGCCTTTGCTGAACCGAGCACGCGGAAAGCAGATCGCTTTGCGATCGCCGCTCATGGCGAAATTGTCGATCAGCCGACCTCCCGGATACCCCAGTCCCATCAGTTTGGCCACTTTGTCATAGGCTTCGCCCGCGGCATCATCGCGGGTGCCGCCGAGACGGAGGTAGCCGCCGACACCTTTCACGCAGTAAAGGAGTGTGTGACCGCCGGAGGCGAGTAGCGCGAGATAAGGAAACGGCACTTCGTGTTCCAACTGAATGGCGAGCAGATGGGCTTCCAGATGATTGACGCCCACATACGGAATGCCGGTGCCAAACGAAATTCCCTTCACCATCGAGAGTCCCACGAGCAGAGAACCAACAAGCCCCGGACCATAGGTCACCGCCAGACCATCGAGATCTTGCAACATTACATTCGATTTTTGCAAAGCACCGTCGACAACAGGTAGAATGTTTTGGATGTGTTGGCGTGACGCTAGTTCCGGAACCACCCCGCCGTAGGGTCCGTGAACTTCATCCTGCGATGAGATCACATTGGCCAGAATCGCGGTCCCGTCACGCAACACCGCGGCCGCGGTGTCATCACAAGAGCTTTCAACACCAAGAACTAACATATCCAGATCTTCAATGAGGATTGGAAAGCGCTTCAGCTGCTGTGCGGTTGCCGGAATTCAACCGCAAGGCCTGGGTATAACTGGCTTCCGCTTTCTGCGTCATGCCCAGGGAACGAAAGTTTTCCCCCCGCAGCGCATACACCTCCGCAAGCCAAAAAGTTTCCTGGCTCAAACGAGACTCCGCGACATCGAGAAAGTTTAGTGATTCCTTATATCGCCCTAAACGATAATGGGCTTTCGCCAAAAAAAAGTAACCATAAGGGTTGGTCGAATCGATCACAATGGTTTGCTCTAAACGATTCAGCGCTTTCCTTGCATCACCGGCATCCAGCAGTCTTCTTCCTTCTTCCGTGAGCCTAAGTGAAGCCGCGCGTTGAGGCGACGTTCCCGACGTAATCTTCGCGAGCAGTGAACTGTCATCCGGCAACGGCGCGACGGCTTCAGAAGGCTTCCGCGTTTCACCGATGCTGCCTTCTTTGGATGGCTCCTTCCCGGCAGGCGGTAGGGTTGATCCCTTATTGGTCTTTAGGTCCTGTTCCTTGATCTTCGAATCTTGAGGCAGCGGTCTCCTCACGGTTTCCTGCGCCGGCGCTGAGGGTGGAGGCGGCTCAGGAGATCTTGGAGTGGAAGGGGCACGACTCCCGGAAGGTACCGGGGTTCGGTACGGCGGGCGGGGTGCGCAGCTCTGCGTCGCTACGAGGAAGAAAGCCGCGCCGGCGGCCACGATAAACCTCTGTGTCTTGTGTTCCAAAGAATTCATGGAGCGAAAATATCTTTCACTTGCCAGGTGGAGCCAGGATGCAGAGGACAGGTCGTCGTAGGCTCTTCCCCCTCGATGAAGGCCTCGCGGACAACATAGGAGCAGTTGGGTGTCGCCAGTTGGCCGCTTAAAGGATCGATTTCGACGATTTTGATTCCGGGCGGCGGAACGAAATCTGTGATCGGGGTGCCGGCGGTTGCCTGCTTCATAAACTCTGTCCAAATAGGCAGCGCCGCTTGTGCACCAGACAAGCCCAGCTTGGTCTGATTATCGAAACCTACCCACACAACGGCCAACAAATCTGGCGTGTAACCGACGAACCATGCATCTTTGTAGTCATTCGTAGTTCCGGTCTTGCCGGCCGCCGGCCGCGTAAAACCCCAGCGGCGCGCGATATCTGCCGTGCCACGATCCAGCACTCCCTTGAGCATATGGTTCATCAAGAAGGCTGTCTGAGGCGAGAGCACCTTCTCCACCCGGACATCGCGTTTTTCCAACACTCGACCATGGGGGTCGATCACTTGCTTCACTGCCAGCGGCTGGGTGCGCACTCCATTGTTTGCTAGCGTCGAGAAGGCAACTGCGACCTCTAAGGGTGTTACCTCCACGGCGCCCAAGGCGAGCGATGGGACGACCGGTAGCGAGCTTTGAATACCCAAGCGACGGGCAATATCCCGAACGCGCTTGATGCCTACATCGCGCGCCACGCGCGCGGTAGCGGAATTCAACGACTTCTCCAATGCACGACGGAAGGTAACGGTGCCGAAATATTCGTCGTTGTAATTTCCCGGCTGCCATTCCTGGCCCTCATAATTCCAGATAAAGGGAGAATCGTCTACCATCGTCACGGGCGTGAACTTTTTCCCGCCGTCTACGCCAGCCATGAGCGCCGCGAGATAAACAAAAGGCTTGAACACCGATCCGGGCTGTCGCTTGGCTTGGAAGACCCGGTTGAACTGCGACTTTTGATAGTTTCGCCCGCCCACCATGGCTTTGATCTCGCCTGTCTGCGGGCGGATGACGATGATCGCGCCGTCGAGATTGTCGCCCTCCCCCTTGCGACGCAGACCAGCATAGGCTTCTTCCAACTTCCTCAGCCCTTCGGAAAGAGACCGCTCCGCTATTTTCTGCAGACGCAAGTCCAGACTGGTGAATATTCTCAGCCCCTCTGCGGTGAGCTCGTCGTTGGAGTAATTCTCTGCTAATTCACGACGCAAAAAGTCAACGTAGAAAGGCGCATCGTTGGTCACCTTGATCAATTCACGTCGCGGCAATTTCTCTCGCAATGCCGCGTCGTACTGCTTTCGATTGATAATCCGGTCATCCAACAGTTTTGCCAATACGATGTTTCTGCGCTTGGTGGCGCCGTCAATGCTATGGTACGGAGAAAGCCTATTGGGCGCCCGAATGAGTCCGGCCAAAAGCGCCACCTCTCCCACCGTGAGATCCGACAAGGACTTTGAAAAATAAAATTGCGCGGCTTCCCAAACACCAAAAATTCCCTGGGACCCTCTTTGCCCGAGGTAAATCTCATTGAGATAGTTTTCCAGGATTTCATTCTTCGAATATTTTCGTTCGGCGATGAGCGCCATGATCGCTTCCTTGACCTTCCGGCTAAGCTTGCGCTCATCGCTCAGGAAAAAATTCTTCATCAATTGTTGTGTGAGCGTGCTTCCTCCCTGGACCACTCCACCGCTTCGAACATTGACCCAGACGGCGCGGAGCACCGAGACCGGATCAATACCGTAGTGGCGATAAAAGCGCTCGTCTTCGATGGCTAAGACGGCCTGTATCATTAATGGCGGCACTTCGGACAATTTTACGATCCTGCGTTCCTGCCAAATACGGTTGTAAAGACCGGTAATGAGTTCCGGTTCAAGCTCGAGCGAGAAGACTTCCTGCCCGGTAGCGCTGTTTTCTATCCGGGTGATCGACGTCCCCGTTAGTGTGATTCGGACTGGATAACCTTTGAACGGCTCCGTCGGATAGGCAAAGTCGTGAAGATAGATTTCCAGGCGACCTGAGGCTTGCTGGTAGCGGTATTCTCCTTTAATCTTCGGCGTAGATTGCGCTTCTTGATAACCCAGACGGCGAAGCTGTTCACGGAGATCGTCTACCCGGACGTTGATACCCCCGTAAAGCAGATAACTGTCGGAATAGATCTTCGATGGAAAACGCCATTTCTGACCCTCAAATTTCGCCGAGACGGTTTCTTCAAGGCGGTTTAGATACCAGCTCCCGAAAACAAGACCGCTAGAGGTGACAAGGAGAAGAGTGACGAGTGCGATGTTAAAGATTCGAACTTTGGACTTTTTCAAACCCAAGGCTCCAAAA
>DASQUN010000716.1:0-6547 GCA_035641275.1 Candidatus Udaeobacter sp.
CATACCGAACTGGCATTGGATCAGATTTTTTTCATGCGTCCGGTGGCCGGCTGGACCCGCTATCGGACGCCTGTCGAGAATCTCTATCTCTGTGGTTCTGGCACGCACCCGGGCGGCGGCATTACCGGACTCCCGGGATATTATGCCGCAAAGGAAGTAATCAAAAGTTGGCCGCGCCGCGCGTAAGGACTTGTCTTTAAATTTCACGCTCACCATGGTAGGTGGAGGGAAGCACGAGCGGAGGCAAGCGCCGCATGAAATTGTATCTGGGTCTTACGCAAAACTCGGCACCTCACCAGACACGTATCTTCGGGGAACTGGAAAACAAACTCGTCGATCTAAGCCTGGCTTATGCGGCCTATCTCGCTGACACGCAAGGTCACGCAACCAGCGCTTATGAGCTAGCAGCCTTTTATTTTCCTGAAAACATAGCGGCATTTCTGGAGCACGGCGCTACGGCGCGTCAGGCGCTCGACGAACTGGTATCGTTTGCGGGCCGACGTGGCACGCAAGACCTACGCGGCCCGACGGGCGAGAAAGTCGTTTACGATCCAGGCGAAATCCGCCTGCTCCCGCCGTTGAGAAGCCCAGGGAAAAGCTTCGTCATCGGCTTTTCGGACAGGGCCCGGACTGAAGGCCGGCCTAAAGCCGAGACGCCAACTGGATTTTACAAGCTGCCGCAAACCTTCGTCACCAAAGATGCTCCGATCATCTGGCCGAGATTCTCTGAGGAAGTCGACGCCGACGCCTGCTTGGCCCTGGTGATCGGTAGAGCTGGGCGAAGAATACCGCCCGAGCAAGCCTGGAGCTATGTTACCGGGGTTTCTCTCCTAGTTGATATCACCGCCCGCGACATTAATCGCCGCGAAGGTGCAACAGCAAACAACCTGCTAGGTAAGAACTTCCCATCGAGTACCTCCCTGGGTCCCGCCGTACTTCTCGCAAGCACGCACACCGAGCTCGACGCCTTGGAAGTGGAATTATCCCTCGACGGAGCCGTGAAACAAAAATTCACGCTGCGCGAGTGCGTTTTCACGGCCGAGCAAATCATCGCCCGCTGGTCCATTCTTGGAATCGGGCCAGGCGATTTTCTGGCGATCGGCGCCAGCATGACGCTCGAAGGGGACCGGCTGCAAAATCCGGTGGCTTTGAAGGTCGGCAGTACTATCCGCTGCGCGTCACCCAATATTGGAGAACTGACCCATCGGATCGTGTCGTCGGCAGGAGCGCGACCATGAAGCTAGTCACATTTGTTTTCGAGGGTCGGGAGCGCATCGGCGCGGTCGATGAGCGTGGCCTTATTGTCGATCTGCACCGAGCCTACGCAAGTTACTTGCGAGACGTGGAGGGTCATCCTGCCAGTGAAAAGTTTGCGCCTGCATTTCTCGGCAATGAGATGTGCGATTTCCTAAAGCGCGGCGAGAAAAGCTTGGAGGCCGCGCGCAAAGCTTTGGTTTTCGCGAAAAAGAATACACCTGATGGCAGTGGCGGAATAATGCTAAACCGTGATCAAGTTCGCCTCAAGTCGCCAGTGCCGCGCCCCGGCGCGCTGATTTCCGCTGGAAAGAACTTCTCCGACCATGTAGCCGAGATGTCTTCGAAGAAAGGCCCCATGGCTCCGGTGGCGTTTCTCAAACTGCCTGGCACCGTGATCGGTCCCGATGATGATATTGCGCACCCCCGTGAAGTTAAGAACCTGGACTATGAAGTCGAACTGGCAGTCATCATCGGCAAACCGTGTGTGGCGGTGAGCAAAGAAGCGGCATTGGACTATGTGGCCGGCTACGCGGCATTCAATGATATCAGCGCCCGGGACATCATTCGCAGCGAGAACCAAACCGGCATCCATCTCATGGGCAAAAGCTTTCCAGGCTTCGCGCCGATGGGCCCGTATCTTGTCACGAAGGACGAAATCCCCGATCCGCAAAATTTGAAACTTTGGCTCCGCGTCAATGGCGAAACGCGCCAGGATTCCAACCTTAGCTACATGATTTTCAAGATTCCCGACATGATCGCATACTGGTCCCAAATGGGCTTAAACCCCGGAGATGTACTTACAACGGGCACCCCCCGCGGCGTAGCGGCCGGAAGAAAAGACGGCCAAACCCCATGGTGGCTCAAGCCGGGCGATATCGTCGAAGCCGGAGTCGAAAAGATCGGCTATCTGCGTAACCGCATTGTGGCGGAATAATCTAAACAGCAATGATCGCCAACGATCGGATTTTCTGACCTGTCGCTTCACCGGAACGCGCGCGCTTTTCTTGACGTATCCTTGTCTAGAAGGCCGTCGATCGATTAGGAGTCGGTAAGAAACAGTAGACAAAAGGAGATCTGCGATGGCACCTTCTGCGCATTCAGCGATCAAGCCAACCGGTCTCGTCAACGGCCATAGTGAATGCCGCTATCTGGATGAGACGATTCCCGTGCTATCTCATGTCTTGGCGTTCGAGACGGTCGATCGCCGCGACGACCGGGCGACTCTAAAACACCCGAATACCGGCTGGCTGCTGATCCTTCATGAAGGTGGCCCGGATGTGAAAGATAAACCAGAACGCAATCACTACGGCGTGCGCGTCTCGAACAACCAGGAGGTCGACAATGCGTATCAGTACCTCCTCGCCAACAAGGAAAAACTCGGTCTCAAAAAAGTCGTGAAGCGAAAAGAGAGAGACGGCTCTTACTCGATGTTTTTTGTCGAGCCCGGAGGGAACTACTGGGAAATCGAATCATACGAGAACCGCCACAAAGCAGGCTTGCCGGAACATATCGCATACCCCTGGAAGACCAAGCTCACCGAAGATCAGTTTCCCGGCAGGGACTATATTCCACAAGCCATGACGCATGGAACCATAGAATGCGTCAATCTCGCTGCATCGGTCAAATTTTACACCGAAGGACTTGGTCTCGATGCCATCACGCATGTTCCGACCATCAGACCGCACGACATAAAGCATCCCAGCACGCCCTGGTACGTGGTGAGCCTCGAAATCCCGGCAAAGAACCGCAAATATCTTACGCCGCTGCAGCGTTACACCGTCACGGTCGAATCGGCCTCGGCCGTCGCCGAGGCTCACAGACAGTTACAAGCTTGCGGCGCGGAGTTCGGCATCACGTCGATTGACGAGATCGAAGAGACGGAGGATGGACAATCGTTTCTGCTGAGCGATCTCGACCATAACTGGTGGGAGGTCGCCCATCAAGAATACCCAAAAAATAGGATCCCGCCGTTTCGAGATGTTTGAAATTGAGTCCACCCTTATATGGAGAAGCCATGAACGTCGATGACCTCGATGTCCGTAAAACGGGACTGCTTTTTTTCGACATGCTCAATGTCTACTACCATGGCGCGTCCGAAGAGACGAAAAAGAAAATGAAGCCTGTAGTCGACAATGCTGTGCGGTTAATGAACGCGGCGCGCAAGGCTAGCATTCCAATTTTTTATGCTATGGCGAACCATCGCCGAGACGGCCGAAGCCGGAGCATGATCGTCACCGACACCGACATGCGGCTTCGCCCTTGGCCGAACGACGAGTGCAATCCAGCGGTTCACGGCGCCACCGAGGGCTCTTGGGAGCAAAAAGTGATCGCGGAGATCGAGCCGCGCCCGGAGGACTACATCATACCCAAATACCGCTGGAGCGCTTTCCATCAGACGTATTTTGATCTGGCTCTGCGGACACGAGGCATCGATACGATCATCATTTCAGGCGGCTCGGTTGACGTCGGTGTTGCCTCCACCGTTTACGCCGCGCGTGATTTAGATTACAACGTTGTCATTGTGCGGGACGCCTGCAGCAACTCCCACGATAATTCCATGGCGGCGTTCATGGAGACCGTCTTTCCCCGCATGGCTCGCGTCAGAACCACCGAAAAAGTCTTGGAAATGATTCATAGGGGGACAAAATAGCCGCAAACCGAGGTTGTTTGGCCAACGACGGCGGGTCCAGGGTTTCCGGGGATTCAACGTCTAAGTTAGTGACGGCAGTTGCAGCTATCTATAATGAAGAAACTTATTATAGCGACTTTGGCTTGGCTGGTTTTTCTGGGATGGGTAATCCCCATGTTCGTCCGGGCCCAAACCGTCCCTCCGGCGGAGAAAGAAAAGATCGAATCGCTGATCAAGCAGGTTGCGGTGTTAAAAGACGCAAAGTTTGTGCGCAACGGTACGGCTTACAATGCCGATACGGCGGCCACGTTTCTTCGCCGCAAATGGGAAGCGAACCAGTCCGATGTGAAAACCGCCCGCGATTTTATTGATAAGGTTGCCAGCATTTCGGGAACGTCGCGTAAACCATACCTCATCCGATTCAAAGACGGCACGGAAATTCAGAGTCGATACTTCTTGCTCCGAAAACTTAACAGCATCGAGGGTTCTTCATCCGTCGAGTGACACTCATGCGGCGATACGTCTGTTCCCGCAGCGATTGCGTGATACCGCACCACTAGCTGATTCATCTCCTCGCTCAAACTCGAGTGAACTCGAGATGTCCTCTCGGTTTGGATGGATAAAAATTCTGACCTCTGGGGAGGATCAATGTCTGACCTGAACGACCCTCGGGTATTTTTCGCCGCCGAACGGACTTTACTGGCTTGGAGCCGGACAAGCCTTACGTTGATGGCCTTCGGCTTCGTTGTCGAACGGTTTGGCTTGTTTGTTCAGCTGTTGAGGTCAATGCAGGGACAGGCCTTGCAGAGAGAACCCTCGTTTTGGGTGGGCGTCAGTTTCATCTTGTTTGGGTCTCTCATGGGTATTGTTTCCGTGCTACAGTACCGACTTGTCCTGAGAACCCTTAAGCCCGTGGAAATTCCCGAAGGTTATTGGGTTAATACGGGTGTATACGCCAACCTGGCTCTGGCGGTTTTTGGAATCGCGATAACTATTTACTTTTTCTACGGCCTGCACTAAGGGACTGGTCGAATATAGTTCTGTGCTGACACGAGCCGTCGCTCTATGAAATACCCTTCTACGTAGCCCTTAGGACTTCTGGACTTTATGGGATTTGATCTGATAGGAATTAAGTCTAAAGTTGTATGGCAAGTGTTTTGATAGTTGAAAGGACAAGCAATATCCGGGCACTGCTCGAAAAGCAATTCTCGGCGGGTCATATTTCTGTAGAGTCCATGCCTCTTATTGCAAGGGCTGCCGAAAGATTTGAGGCCGAGAAATACGACGTTCTCATCTGGGACGCCGTCGAATCGAAAACGGAACAGTCCAAGGGTCTTGAGCTGCTTGACATGCTGACTAAGGACTCCAGCAGAACATTTATTATTGTTGTGACCGATCAGGAAGGCGGACCCCTTCCCCTTGATCGCCTGAAGGCCTACGCGCATCGCACCCTTACGCGACCCGTAAACGAAGACGAGATTTGCGCCCTTGTCACCCAGGCTTTACATCAGCAAGTCTCAAGAGACGGCAACAACATCGATCGCGAGATACCGATCCCGCCGGAGTTTGAAGGCATGCTGGGGATTAGCCTGCCCATGCGGGAGGTCTTTCAACGGATTCTTGAGGCGGCGTCAGAAGACATATCCGTATTGATCACCGGTGAAACGGGCACGGGTAAGGATATGGTCGCGTCCGCCATCCATAGGAGAAGCAGGCGGAGAAACGGCCCTTACATTACTGTCAATACCGGCGCGATGTCGTCCGAACTGATTGCAAGCGAACTCTTCGGCCACGAAAAAGGCGCTTATACAGGCGCAGTTGAAGCCACCAAAGGACGTTTTGAGGAAGCCCACGGGGGGACCATCTTTCTCGATGAAATCAGCACTATCACCGAAAAAGCGCAAGTCAGTCTCCTCAGAGTTTTGGAAACCAAGACCTTCCGGCGAGTCGGAGGCGAGAAAGATATCTGTGCCAAAGTTCGCGTCATAGCGGCGACCAATGAAAACCTGGAAGAGGCGGTCAGACAGAGAAGATTCAGAGAGGACCTTTTCTATCGTCTTGACGTCTTCCACATTCATGTGCCCGCTCTTCGGGAGCGGCCAGGAGGTGTTACACTCCTGACCAATCATTTTGTGCCCCACTTTAACACCATCTATAAGAAAAAAGTCCGTGCAGTCTCGAGCGAAAGTTGGCGCTGTCTTAGGAACTACTCCTGGCCAGGCAATGTGCGGGAATTGAAGAACGTAATTCAACGTGGCGTCCTCATGGCCAAGGGGGAGGAGCTTACCCCTGATCTTCTCCCATTGAGAATTAGAGCCGCCGCGGAAACGAATGCGGCGACGCAGCATTTTCCGATTCATGCGGGAATGACCCTTGATGCTGTCGAGAAAGAATTTATCCAGATGACCCTTGCCTCAACGAGAGGCAACAAAAAAGATGCGGCCCAGCAACTCGGCATCAGTCGCCGGGCTCTTTATGACAAACTCAAAAAACACGGATTATTGTAGGACTTAAAAAGTGAGATCGGGCAGGCCTCTCTCCGTGTAGCTATTTCCCATCATCTATCTTCGCTCCCAAATTCGTCTGCTCTGCCCTGTGAAGTAATCAACACACCACCACATGAGTGTGTAATTTTTTTGCACACTCATCAGAAATTTCTTG
>DASQUN010000717.1:0-6382 GCA_035641275.1 Candidatus Udaeobacter sp.
ATAAATTGCTTGCCGAGGCCATGAAGAACATGCCGAGGGCGGAGGTCAAAAGCAGGGTGTAATACTCGCCTTGGTGTACTTGCCGTATTTCATGGCTGCCCAGGGATATCCAAATAGTCAAAATGGTTGCCGTCAACGCGACCACCTTAAAAAACAAACTGAAGTTATCGAGGATGATCATGCGGTGGAACAACCAGCCTGGCTCTGCGCTATAGAGATCAAAGGTAGTCAAAAGAGACGCCAGACTCCCAATCACGGCCACGACGGCCAAGGTCCGGTGGCTACGAACCAGCAGATCGAGGACAATGAGCAACAGGATAGTGGTGGAGAGAATGATCTCCGGGTAAAAGAAACTCAGGCTCGCAAGGTTTTTCAAGTCCATAATTCTTACGAATGAAGATGCGGCATAACGACCTGGTTAATGCCATCTAACGACGTGCGCAACAGATCCAAAACCACGCTAGGATAGATACCCAACAAGACCACGATCGCCCCCAAAGGTACGAGCGTGAACATTTCACGACCATTGATTTCCGGAAGCGCCAGATATTTTTCATTGGGCGGACCCAAGTAAACACGCTGAATCGTCCAGAGCAGATACCCGGCAGTTAGAACGACGCCGCTGGCGCCCAGAATGGTCAGCACCGGATACTTTTGCCAAGCGCCGAGCAAAACTAGCACCTCTGAAATGAATCCGGAGAGACCAGGCAAACCCATAGAGGCAAAGAAGGCGAGAGCCGCCACGCCCGTGTAAACGGGCATGATCGCCGCCAAGCCGCCGAATCCTTCGATTTCGCGGTGGTGCGCGCGGTCATAGACGACACCGACCAAGAGAAAGAGCATTCCGGTAATGGTCCCGTGATTGAACATCTGCAGCACGGCACCGTTAATGCCCTGGGTCGTGAAGCTTGCCATTCCGAGCATGACGTAGCCCATGTGGCTCACGCTCGAATAAGCAACGAGCTTCTTCAGATCCGTTTGTGCCATAGCGCATAAGGCACCGTAAATGATGTTCCAAGCCCCCAGCGCGCCGAGAAACCAATACGCAAGGTCGGCGGTCGCTACCGGCAGCATGGGGTAGTTGATTCGAAGAATCCCATAGGCGCCCATCTTGAGAAGCACGCCTGCCAGGATGACAGAAATCGCTGTGGGCGCTTCAACGTGAGCATCGGGCAACCACGTGTGAAAAGGAAAAGCCGGAATCTTGATGGCAAAGCCGATAAAGAGGGCCATCCAAACCACATGCTGGAACCCCCAACCCAACTGATTGAACGGCCAAACCGGCAGGCTTTGCGTGCCGTACTTATCGGCCTGCGCGATCAGCGCGGTCATATCGAAAGTATAGGGTTCGGAGCTGAAATAGAGCGCGAGGATCGCGAGCAGCATTAAGACGCTGCCGAAGAGCGTATAGAGAAAGAACTTGATGGCAGCGTATTCGCGGCGCGGCCCGCCCCAGATACCGATCAGGAAGTACATGGGCAGCAGCATGACTTCCCAAAAAATGTAGAACAGAAAGAAGTCGAGGGCGACGAAAACGCCCATCATGCCGGTGTCAAGCAAGAGGAAGAGCGCAAAGTATCCTTTTACCGCTTTCTCAATTCCCCAGGAAGCGAAGATACAAAGAAAACTTAACAGGGCGGTCAGAAGGACCATGGAAATGCTAACGCCGTCTACCCCGACAAAGTAGTAGATGTTGTAGGCAGGGATCCAGGGAGCTTTTTCGACGAATTGAAAGCCGGCCTTGGCACCATCGAAATTTGCATAAAGCCATCCCGCCATCAAAAGCGGAGGCACCGTAAACGCGGCTGAGACCCACCGGATCAGGTTATGGTTCTTGCTCGGCAGAAGAAGAACCACGATCATTCCCGCGAGCGGTATAAAGGTCATATAAGTGAGAACGTTTTCTTCCATTTTCAGGCCTCTCCCGTGCCAATCAGCTCCAATAGCGCAGCTTAACGATAATGGCGATCACAACGGCGATCAAAATTCCGTAGAGATAACTGTTAATATTGCCGGTCTGGACCCGACGGAACTTGTCACCGGCCCCATAAGTGATATCGGCAAGGGCGTTCACAATACCGTCGATGATGTAGTTGTCAAATAAACCATTGATCCATGAGACCAGCCGGGTGAGACTCGCCGAGCCATCGACAATGCCGTCAATGACATACTGATCGAACAATGAGCCAATGCGCGCCAGTAGCAGAGTCCCGTTAACAAAAATGACCTGATAGATTTCATCTAGATAGTACTTGCGATCAAACAAACGATAAAAGAAGCCACCGGCGAGAGTGGCAAAGCGCTCCGGCGACAGCGCCGCGCGGTAGTACATGAGGTACGCGATCAAGAATCCGAAGGCCGCCGCCGAGATCGAAACACCCATCAACCCCAGCTCGAGCAGGTGTTGGGGATGCTCCTCGGCATGCGCTCCCACAACCGGCTCAAGCCAGTGGCCGAATTGGCTGCCGCCGAACACACTCGGGAGTCCAATATAGCCGGCAATCAACGCCCCGATCGCCAAAACAACGAGTGGCAACGTCATAACCCTGGGCGATTCATGGAGATGCTCTTGCGTATGATGATCGGCGCGACACTTACCGAAGAACACCATGAAGAACTGGCGGAACATGTAGAACGCGGTCATCCCGGCGCCCAAGACGCCGAGAAGCCATAGCGTCGGCGAGCCGTGCTCGCTGGTAAAGGCCAACCACAAGATTTCATCTTTGGAGAAGAAACCGGCGGTGAAAGGCGTGCCGGCGATGGCGAGAACGGAAATCGCGAAGGTCCAGAAGGTATAGGGCATGTGATCTTTGAGTCCGCCCATTTTGCGCATGTCCTGCTCGCCTCCCATGGCGTGGATCACACTGCCGGAGCCGAGGAACAGACAGGCTTTGAAGAAAGCGTGGGTCATCAGGTGGAAAATCGCCGCGGCGTAACCGGCGACACCGACGCCGATGAACATATAGCCGAGTTGGCTGACGGTTGAATAAGCAAGCACTCTCTTAATGTCCGTCTGTGTTAACGCAATGGTCGCGGCCATCAATGCTGTGACTACGCCGATCCAGGCGATGACGTTTAACGTCAATGGCGCCATGGAAAATAAAAAGTTGAGCCGGGCGGTCATATAAACACCGGCGGTCACCATGGTCGCCGCATGGATCAGTGCGCTCACGGGTGTCGGCCCGGCCATCGCATCAGGCAACCAGACGTGAAGTGGAATCTGCGCTGATTTGCCCATAGCGCCGACAAAGAGAAACAGGGTAGCGAGAGTGACAACGCTCATTCCCCAGATCTGCTGTCCTTGGAGAGTTGACGCCCAGTTGGCCATCTCGCGGAAGGTGAGTGTTCCATGTCCCTGAGCATCAAAAGTCCAGAAAAGCAAAAACATGCCCAATACAAAGCCAAAGTCGCCGACTCGGTTAACAATGAAGGCCTTGTTTCCTGCCCGAGCATTGTTGTGATCTTGATACCAGAAGCCGATCAGAGCATAGGAGCACAGTCCCACGCCCTCCCACCCGACAAACATGAGGAGCAGGCTGTCGCCCGTGACCAGCGTCAGCATGGCAGCCGTAAAGAGATTAAGAAAGGCAAAGAAGCGCCAGAATGCTTTGTCTTCGTGCATGTAGCCGGTGGCGTAGATATGGATCAACCCGCCGATACCGGTTACGACCAGGATCATCACCGCGGAAAGCGGATCCACCCAGAAAGCCATATCAACTTTGAGGGATCCGAGTTCGATCCACGTGTACAGCCGGTCAATCAAAAAGCGTTGGTCGGCTGGAAGTCCCGTCAGGGCAAGAAAGGCAGTTAGAGATAGTCCAAATGCGAGGATCACCGGCGTACAGGCAATCAGGCTGATTGCGGTTTTGCCCATCCGTTTCTGAATCGTGGAACCCAACAGGCCATTAATGATCGCGCCGATCAGGGGAAGGAAAACAATCCAGCGAAGATAATCTGCCTGTATGGGCTGATGCATCTTAAGTCTAACCCTAAAGCCCTACCACATTCCCGATTGAGGATTTTGGATTTTCGATTAATCGGCAATCGACAATCCAAAATCCAAAATGCCGCGTCTATTCCTTTAGCGTCTCCGCCGCCTCTACGTCGATGGTATGAAAAATTTGGAAGATCGCGAGCACAATGGCCAAGCCCACAGCCGCCTCGGCGGCAGCCAACATGATGACAAAGATCGCGTAAATCTGACCGTCCACGCTGCCGCTGCTGTAGCGAGAAAAAGCGACGTAGTTAATGTTGGCGCTATTGAGGATCAGCTCCACGCCCATGAGCACACTAATCGCGTTGCGCCGAGTGAGCACGGTGAATAGTCCCAACGAAAAAAGAATCGCCCCAATGGTGAGATACGACGAGAGCTCGTTGGGCGACAGCATGCTTATTCCTTGATCTCCTTGCGTGAGAGAACCACCGCGCCAATCATGGCGGCGAGCAGCACGAGAGATGCGAGCTCGAAGGGCAGAAGGTAATGCTCCAAGAAAAGATCGCCGATTTTTCCGGTCGTTGCCGCGTAGGCGATTTCTTTGGCCTTGGCCCAGGGAGTCTCGCGAACCGCCTGAACCAAGAGATAAACCAACACTCCGGTGATAATGAGCGCTGGAATACGGCCGGCCGCGCGATTGGTGATTTCGACGTCCGTGATGCGATGAGTGAGCATCACCGCAAAGAGAATAAGGACGAGAATACCGCCAACGTAGATCAGGAGCTGAACCGCAGCCACGAAATCGGCGCCAAGAAAGATATAGAGCCCTGCCACCCCTCCAAACGTCCCGAGAAGTGAAAATGCGGAGTAGATGATGTTGCGCGAAAAGGCGACCATCATGGCAGAGCCTACCGTGATGACCGCGATCAGATAAAATACTGCCGTCGAAATCTCCATGCTGATGCTAAATTGTTTGGAATCTGAGAAAGCCGGAGGCTTTCTGCGTCCATTACAGGAAGATCCGTTTTGGATCAAGGGGCGCGAGGGCCGTTTCGGCTGCCGCCCCGCTCAGGTGCCTAACCCTCCTCTGCGGCCGCCCCTCCATCCGGTGTGGCAAATTCATCGAGATACTTCTGTCCAATATCGACCTTGGTTGCTAACTTTGAGTCCGTTTCGCCGCCCTTCTTCGGTTTATAGAGAGGCGCCGGTTCGGTCACAAAATGACGCACTAAACCGGCCGGGTCGTAGCTCGCCCCTTCGAATTCCTGGGAATGACGGATAGAGCCGGTCGGGCAAGCCTCCGAACAGAGACCACAATACATGCACTTGCAAACGTCAATGTCGAAGTGAGTAAATTTCCGCTGCTTTGTCTCCTTGTCCATTTCGATGCCGATCGTGATGCAAGTAATCGGACAGTCTCTCTCACAAGCTAAGCAGCCCGTACAGATATCGAGATCCACTTCGAGAATGCCCCGGTAGCGCCTGGGTAGGGTCTCCTGGATCGGCACCGGAATCTTGTCCGGGTATTGAATCGTCATGGGACGGCGAACGAGATGAGAAAATGTAATCGACATCCCCTCGAAGACTGATGTCACCGTATCTTTTATATCTTTGAGATAACTCGCAATGCCCATAGGTCCTCAACCACTAAATATGCGGTTTGAAATAAAGCTCGGGCTGCGCCTTACGGATTTGGAAGACCACCCGTTTGAAGAAGTAGCCCAGAATCGCCAGAGCGACAATAAACATCACCATACTAAAGATTTCACTGCTCTTCGGCCCGAAAATCAGCATCCAGACAGTCGTTCCGACCAGGCAGATGAATGATAAAGGCACCATATACTTCCAGCAGAGCGCCATGAGTTGATCCACCCGGACGCGCGGCAGCGTCGCCCTCACCCACATAGCGACAAAAACCCACAGATAGGCCTTGAAAAAGAACACAATAAACTGCAGAACGCCTAGCATGATTGGATCACTGGTCAGGGGTGGAACCTGCCAACCGCCTAAGAAAAGCGTCGTAGCAACGGCGCCGATCACATAAAGATTTCCCCACTCGGCAAAGAAGAAGAACAAAAAACGCATGCCGCTGTATTCGGTCACATAACCCGCCACCAACTCAGACTCCGCTTCGGGAATATCGAACGGCGTCCGGTTACCCTCAGCCAGAGCCGCCGTAAAGTAAAGAAAGAAGGCGGCAAACGTGAATGGGTTGTGGAACAGAAACCAATCCCACGGTGCCCATCCTTGGGCTTTGATTATGCCTTGCATGCTCAGAGTACCAGCGACGAACACGATCGTTAGCACAGCGACACCGGCTGGAATCTCGTAGCTCACGATTTGCGCTGCGGAACGCATGCCGCCGAGCAACGACCATTTGTTATTCGAGGCCCAACCGGCCATGAGGATTCCAACTACCACGAGCGAGGTAACGGCAAGAATATAGAG
>DASQUN010000718.1:0-4830 GCA_035641275.1 Candidatus Udaeobacter sp.
CTTGAGCTTCTCGGCGATCTGATCACAATGCTTGGCCTCTTCGGCGGCGATGCTTAAGAGTTTTTCACGAAAGTGAGCATAGGGCATCCTCTGAGCGTGTTGGGTGAGGTGACTCGCACGCTGACTAGCTTCAATATACTGCTGTTGTAAAATCTCGACGGCTTTGCTCCGTCCGCTAGGCGAACCGGCAAACAAACCAGCCCACCATTGCGACCACATCGTCTTTAGTGACCCCTGCATTTTTTTCACCCCAAGCACTCTTTTTTCGACCGGCGCAGGCCAAGTCTTCTACCGAAGTCTCCCGCCACGAGTGCAATTACTTATTATATTTGCAAAAGCTTGCGCTTGCGTGCAAGCAGTTGCTGTGCAAACTCGCGGGTCCGGCTGTCCTTTTATCATTGATAAAGAAGCTGCGACGGCCGATTATCCATAATGCGATATTTAGCTGGGGCGCATGTTAGAATGTTGATCATGCCTCCGATTGCCTCCGCAGAAAGTTCTTTGAGTGAACCGATTATCCAAAGCGGTCTTGCCTATGTACTTTTCGCCTATGATGCCGCCCGATCCATTGAGCTAGATCAGGCCGAGCGACGTATTCAGGAAACAACTAAAAGAGAAACGCTCAAGCACAAGCGCAAGGCTCCGAGTTACTTCGAATACCAGCCGCCACCGTTGCGCATCATGCACGAAATCGACCCCGTCAATCTGGGCCGCTACCGGGTGGATTCTAGCGTCGATCTTCTGGTCTATGATTTCGGTGCCGTGGCGGTGATTTACCGCATTCCCATACACGGGTCCATCGAAAACCTGCTGGAATTGAGCGAAGAGCTGTATGACAATGACTTTTTGCTCACCGACTCCCGCATCCGGGTAGACCAGTTGTTGAAGGCCATCGCAGGCGCCGCTAGCGAGGCCGTTATCGCCAACGTGGTGGAAGATTACGTCATTTACCAAATCGAATCCTTTCTGCCTCCTTTCGACGTGAGTGCACTGAACTCAACGAAGGCTCAATGGATCGCCAAAGTTCTACGGGCCGAGAGGCAGCCGCTGTCCGGCCAAGAGGTCGACGATGCGCTGGCGGCAAAGATATCCTTCGCGTTGGACGACCTGACCATTGTCGATTGGAATGCTGCCCTAATCGTCGACCGCGAAGGTGAGGACATTAGGGCGGTATTAGAGTTTGCCAATGTGGAGTTACTCGAGATGCGCTATCTGGACCAGAAATTGGATCGCGCTCTCGACCGCGCCTACGAGGCGCTCTCAAGACGGGCGTGGAATCTACCGAGAATGTTCGGATACTACAGCGCGGATCTTCGCCGCGTCGCCGAGCTTCAAATAGATAACGCGCTACTTTTTGAAGGCGTAAACAATACGCTGAAACTTCTGGGCGACCAATATCTAGCCCGCGTGCATGCCTTAGTGAACAGGCGATTCCATCTTGACGAATGGGACACTAGCATCCTTCGAAAGCTTGAGACTCTCGAAAGTATTTATGAAAAGATTTCCGATCAAGCCGCCAACCGCCGCATGGAGATACTGGAATGGGTGATCATCTTGTTGATCACCTTTTCCGTCGCGCTTGAACTGATCCATTAGTTAGGTTCTGATCTTTGCGTCTCGCCAGTAGATTAGTCACCGGTTGGGCATAGTCTCGTTCACCGCACCCATATCGGCCATCGGTATCATTTGCAGCTCCGCTTTTTGGACTCAAGTCGAAGTTGACAGACCCCAGTTCGAGAGCCCTCTCGCGTATATCAGCCAGCCTTATCTTAACGGCTTTGCCTCGTGGGCGGACCACCTTCGGCTCACGATGAGTGCATCTTAGGCCAGGCTTGCGCCTAGGACGCGCACGCTCACACCGACTGGCAAGCTCTATGGAAAACGATATAGTAGGTTTGTGGGCTTCGCTGACCCGGCCCAGGATCATTAGAGAGGAGGGTAATCATGCTTCGGTCAATGCCGCATCAAATGACATGGCCACTGGCCTTTGCCGCGCTCTCGCTCGGAGCTGCCGTGGCGACTTGGCCAGATCCGGCACGCTCACAAGCCGTTCGCTCACAAGAGGAGGTGCAGCGGATCCTTGTCATCGAAAAATTCGCAGCTCAGGACGGCGTTGTTTCAGGAGAAGTTCATAACCGCTCATCCCGGACGGTTCGCGACGTGCAACTGTTCATCCGTCATACATGGCTATGGGACGATGAGCGCCACCCCGGGAAGTTGGATCCGGGAACGTCTACTTTCCACACGTTACAACAAGAGATTACACCGGGGGGGACGGCTCGCTTTAATTTCGCTCCCTCGCCGCCATTGGCGAAAGTTGCCGGCGGTCGCTTTGTAACCACCGTTTCGATCGCTGGATTTACGGAAGTTATTCCTCAAAACAGGTAATGGTGTGTGGCCCATGCTCACCGCGCGACACACCATAGCCTTTCGCCATGCCCCCTGCAGGCTGGAAAACGCCAGCGGGCGGGGTCTGGCTACCGATCGTGCTATATTGATTGTGTAGGACGGCCCCGAAGATTCATGTCACGAACGTTCCCCGATCGTTTGCATCATGCTCCCGACCACGCCGAGACGGCCCTGCTCTTGATCGATGTAATTAACGACCTCGAGTTCGATGACGCCGATAAACTTCTGGCCAATGCTCTGCCGATGGCCGAACGTCTGGCGGCACTCAAGCGTCGCGCGAAAGCAGCCGGCATCCCGGCTATTTACGCCAATGACAACTTCGGACGATGGCGTTCAGATTTCCCCAAACTGGTGCAAAACTTTTCGCAGCAAAACGTACGGGGACAACCGATCGTGGCCTGCCTCGCGCCTGAAGAGGACGACTACTTCGTCCTTAAGCCAAAACACTCCGCCTTTTATCAGACGAATCTGGATATTCTGTTGCACTACTTGGGAGTAAGGACGGTTATCTTAACCGGGATGGCGGCCGACATTTGCGTGCTCTTTAGTGCCAACGATGCTTACATGCGCGACCTTGGTATTATCGTTCCGCCCGACTGCGTTGCTTCTGAAGCCACGGAATACAAGCGGCAGGCGTTAGCATTGATGCAACGTGTGCTTAAAGCGGAAATTACAACTTCCGCTGAGATTAAGTTCGACAGGGCAAGCATTAAGGCGCGGTTACCGAATCAACCAAACCGACGCTAAGCGATGTCGTGACCGCGCTAAGCACTTTTCACGATCTCTGTCGTTTGGCGACCGCAGAGGAACCGGCGCACTTAGCCTCATCGACGATCTCACGGCGGACGTGCTACGCCACGGGCAACGGTTTGATGGCCCGTCTGTACCAAAACCCCGACAACCAGCACTGCTGTCATAAGAAACGGACAACTTATTCCTTGTTATTCCTTCAACCGAAGAAGACATCCCTTTACCAAAAACCGTAAAATTAGAGCCTTACGTTAAGGGGCATGCGTCTTGCGTTTGGGACAAACAACCGGAAGGAGGCTTTATGTTGAACTGGGCGCTGACTTTTCTAGTCATCGGTCTCATTGCCGGCGTATTGGGATTCTTCGGAGTTGCCGGCGTAGCTACAGAAATTGCCTGGATATTGTTTGTCATTTTCATCATCTTGTTTTTGGTCACCTTGGTCGCCGGCCGCGGTCGACCTCCGGTTTAGGAAGGGCTCTCGATTTCCTGGAAAGGGAGGACGTGAAAATGAAACAGGTTCTATCTTGTACTATCTTATTAATAATGGTGATGCTGACCCAACAGGGTTGCGCATTTTTGGGAGGCGCGGCTGTTGGCACACTTGCGACCGGTGCAGCTTATGAAATTAGTGCCAAGAACCAGATGGACAGACTAGAGGAAGATTATAAAAACGAAAGAATATCGCGGCGCGAATACGAGACCCGAAAAAAACAGATCGAATCTGGCTCGATCATCTATTGATCGAGCTTTTAGACTAATTGTCCATGAAGCTTTGTGATCTGATCGAACACAATGACCAGATGAGAGCTTGCATCGCCGGTCACGAATTGACGATTTCGTCGTAAGTCGGCCTAGGCATGCCAGGCTTCCATGAGGGATCGCGCAGCTCAATCCGGTTGCCGCTCGGATCGAGAACGAACAGTTGCCTTCCGGTAAAAAATCCGCTCGGCCGATAGTCTACGGGCTCACGAATTTTGATTCCTAGATCGTGGAAGACTTTACATGCTTTGTTAAACATCTCCGGGCTCACGTCGAACGCGTGGTGCAATTTATTGTCCTGCTCCGATGTTCTGACGAGGGGCTCCTTGCGTTCGCAGAGAAGGATTGAGTGGCCGCCGAGTGCAAAGCAGGTCATCACCCCATTGCCTAGCCGACCGACGAACTCCATGCCGAGAATTTCTCCGTAAAACTTTTCGGATTCACCCAGATTGTTCACTGGAATCGACCAGTGAACGACTCCTTCAAGTTTCAGCATCCCCATAAGGATCTCCTTTCGATGCCTCCCTTCAGAAGGTGGCACTGCCCTCCGGCGCGGCGATGTCAAAAGCGTTCACGACCGAACCGATCAGGTTATAGTGCCCTACGAGGCCGACCACTTCTACCAGCTGTTCCGTGCCCAGTTCGGTATGCGCTCGTGCAAAGAGTTCGTCGTTCAGGCGATGTTCGCGCAGGAGACTATGAACGACCTCGACGAGCAGACGTTCGTGCGCCGTTAATGTGTCCAACGACCCGTGGGCACGTAAGGCTTCGATGGCTTCCTCGCGCACGGCTGCTTGACGAGCTCGGATCTCGTGCCGTGTCCACGGAAATCGCGCGCCCAACTCGCGGGCGGTGGCAAGAATCACGAGTTCCTTATCCGTGGCGGGGAGCACCGCGTCATTACGGAAATAG
>DASQUN010000719.1:0-4948 GCA_035641275.1 Candidatus Udaeobacter sp.
CTTTGGACAGGCCCCGCGGCTACGAACTTTTCCTTCTCGGTTTCCCGTTTTCCCCCTCGATCGAATCTGGGTTTCGCCGCCGTCGGCGCTGATTCGCCTGTCGATTTTCAATACTCCGTTGACCCGAATCGCTTCGGATCACTTACCGCTGAAAGCGACGATCCAGACCCCGAGTACGGCCATTTTGCCTTAATAAATCCCCCGGCCTTGCTAAGACGTTGGCGGCGGAGCGCCTAGTGGCCGTCGGAGTGGCAATCTGCCTCGCCGGGCCGCTTATCAGCCTCTTCTATTCACCTCTATTTCCGTTACAGTAAGATATACGGGCTGCGAATAAATTGGCATAAACAATGCTTCCTACCGTGAATAATTGGGCTCGTGTCGCCATTATCGTACACGGCTCACAAGCAATCTTCTCTCCTATCTATGAGCCGGCCAAACCGAAAAGAATCGCCCAAATCATCTGATGCCACAGATCGAGCCGACGACAACCGGCCCAACATCCTCGAGGTCGGCAAATTCCTGAGCCCGGTCCATGTTCGTTCATTCACCCTATCGGGTATTTTTCTCCTGTTAGTGCTGTATGCCTTGAAGCTCGGCAGTGACTTTTTCGTTCCCGTCACGTTGGCTTTCCTGTTGAGCTTTCTCTTCGCCCCGCTCGTGAGAAGTTTGCACCAGTTGTACGTTCCTTTGTCGCTTGGAGCTGCTGTGGTCTTGCTCATGTTTATCGGCACGTTGACTTTTGGCATCTATCGACTCGCCGTCCCTGCAAGTGGTTGGATGACGAAACTGCCGCAGGCCGCCCGCCAATTGGAATTCAAACTCGGGGACCTGAAGCAGACCTTCCGGGACTTCAGCAAAGCGAGTCGGGAAGTCGAGCGGATTACGAATTTGGATAGCGGCGGAAGCGCCCAACAGGTGGAGATGAAAAAATCGCGGGTTGGGGAATTCCTGTTAGGTCAGACTCACGCGTTCGTTGTGGGCGCGAGCATCATGTTCATTCTCCTGTTTTTTTTGTTAGCGTCCGGAGACATGTTTCTGCGTCGACTGGTCACGGTATTGCCGCGCTTTGAGGACAAAAGGCTCGCCGTGGAAATCTCCCGCCAAATCGAGCACGATGTTTCGAAATACCTTTTAGCCATCACCCTCATCAATGTGGGGTTCGGAACAGCCGTAGGGATCAGTATGTACTTTCTCGGCATGCCGAACCCGCTCTTGTGGGGAGTGATGGCCGGTTTATTGCGCTTCATCCCGTATTTGGGAGCTATCATAGGGATGAGCATCGTAACTCTCGTGGCCTTGGTGACAATGGACCAACTCACCTTGATTTTGCTCGTGCCGACATCTTATTTGGGCTTGAATCTACTTGAAGAATATTTGCTTTTCCCATTCATCATCGGCCATCGGCTTTTGCTGAATCCGGTGGTCATTTTCCTATGGGTCACGTTCTGGGGATGGCTTTGGGGTGTTTCGGGCGCGCTGATGGCGGTGCCATTGCTGGCGATTTTCAAGATCGTTTGCGATCACATCGAGCCGCTATCCGCCGTCTCGGAGTTTCTCGCCGCCAACGGCGCCCACGGGGCGTCGCGATCCGAAGGCGTTGCTACGCCGCAATGAGCTTCAACTTGTTCTTTGCGCTCTTGCCGACTTTGTTGCGGGGAAATTGATGGGCGAGATGTTCCAGTAGATCTTTACCCAGGCCACGCTCCGCGCCGGAGCGCTCGGCCAAGCTGAAACCGAGAGAAAACAGGTCTTCAGGCGCAAGGCTTCTTTCCTTCTTGAGCGTCTCAAATAGCGGATAAGCGGAGCTCCGATACAGATCACTAAACAACTCCACGGCCGGGTGCTGCCGGTGACTCACGACGGTGTGCGAGTGGAGCTTGAGCTGGGCAACGGCGAGGTGAAACTTATTCTCTGATTTGAACTCTGAAAATTCCTTGAGAGGCGTCAGGAAGGCGACCGCTTCCTTGTATTTTTTCGCTTTGACGAGCCGCGCTCCCTGCGCGGCCAGTTGCTCGTAGGCGTAATCTCCGTCAGCTCGTTTGAGCACGTTTAGGAACGCATTTTGAATTCGATCTTCGGCTCCAACGGCCGTCTGCAACCGCTTCCACAGTGATTCCAAAACGTCCTGCCGCCATTTGCCTTCGTACGAAGGCAAAAGCTCGGCGATGCTCCATGCCTTGCTCGCGTCGTCACACGCCAGAAGCTCTTTGATCAGCGCGCTGCGCGCTTCGGGAATCTTGCGCAGGGAACGGGCCGCCACATCCCGGCGCCGGTAATCAGCGTCGCCCAGCTGTTCCACTAGTGTACGCACGGTGGCCGGCGAACCGACATCGCCCATTTTGCGCAGCGCAAACTTTTGCACGTCGGCGTGGGGGCTTTCCAGCAATCGAGAAAGTCGCGAGCGCGAGTCGTCCGGCAGCTCATGCGCGTCGAGTAGTTCCAAGGCCAGGCGCGTGACCTCCGAAAACTCGACTTCTTCAAGCAAGCCAAAAAGTTTCGCGTATTCGTCCTTGTGCAACTCCTGCTCGCGAAGACAGCGGAGCAAAGCGACCAGCGCATGGGCGCGGAGAGTGGCAGGCTGCTCGGCGCCGACAAATTTGAAGAGCCAACGGCGCGACTGCGAGCGCCCGAGCTGTCCGAACAGCCGGATGACGGAGATCACCGCCGGCCTCTGTTGCTTTACATCGAGGGACGCTGCAAAGGCCTCGAGTTCGTCGTAAAGCAGACCGTGTTCCTTGACATCCATCTCCCGGACCATCGGAGTCATCAAGTCGCAGACCACTTTGTTGAACTCATCCGTACCGGCGCGAAGCATCTGCAAAAGCGCTCTTAAAGCGACCCTGCCGCGCACCGCGCACAAAACGCGCGCCGCGTTCAATTGCCATAGCCGTGAAGCGTCCGGCGCGCGCTGAACCAGCGGCTGAACCGCTCCTTGGCCAGCGTGGGTGAGACAGCGAACCACCCGCTCTTGGATATCCCTGTCGGTGTCATCGAGAAATTTCAGCAGCAGCGGAGTGATATTTTTGGGCCTCACTTCTTCGAAATAGCGCAAAGCAAAATCTTTGAGCACGGGGTTGGCATGGTCCAGTACCGGGCCGACCGTCTTGATGACAGTCGCGTTGTCCAACTTGAGCGCACCCAAGACCACCAGCGTTGCGCAACGTTGCTCGACGGTCCCCTGATCGATCAAATGGAGCAGTTGTGGAAGAAGGTTATCCATTACTATTACGATTTTGAAGAATCGCTTGGCGATTCAGAGTCTTCTGGCTTTCTATTTCTGGTTTTCTTATTCGAACTAGAAACCTGTACCAGCAGACGGCTGAAAAATTTCAATTCACCCTTCGACGGGCTCAGGGCGAACGGAACGATTGTTCGAAGCATATCAAACTGTTTCTCGCAGCCTACTTAGGAACCGACTCGTTCTTTTCCGGCGAAAAGAAAGCGAGCGTGCGCACTTCGATGCTTTCCCGGCCCGGCGCATCAGGCGAGCTGTTGGGGTCGGCGAAAGCCGTATGGGCGGTCCATCGCGGCCGGCCCTCTTTTTCCGACTCGTAGGTCTTGAATACCAGCGCCTCATTTCTCTGCATGTTTGGAAAATAAACCCAACGATGCTCCGGATTAAAAGTGATGTGATAGATCTCGCCGACCCGGTCGGGATATCGCCGTTCGGTCGCAACCAGGTCCTGGAACGAAAGGCTGCGCGCGTCGGCAATCGCGAGGGGCGAGCTCTGCACCGGATTGTTGATGGGTCGCCATACTTGTACAACGGCGAACCGATGCTGGAGCCGCTCGGCGGCCTCATCGGCGGCAAGCAAGTCGCGCACGCGCTGCGGGCCAGACCATTCCGTATAGTCGTTGTGCACCCGGCGAACCGGCGCGCCGATTTGTTTTTCTTCGCGCGTTCCTTCGTCCGCAGCCCGCAGCGTATGATCGAAAATCAAAACCTTCGAGGCCCCGGTCATTTTCTCCACCAATCGCTCGACTTCCGGATAATAAACCGAACGGACTTCCTCCTCGTCATAGAAGTTCGTTACTTGAGTCTCGTGGTTGACTAAAACGAAGCCTTCTCGCTCCAAGGAAAAGCCGTCGCGGCTCAGCCGGCCGTTGTGTATCGTGACGGAGCGCTCTTGGTATTGCCCGGTATGCGTCGTCAGCCGTGGACCGTCCGGCGCGGTGGAATAGGTCACAGGTTTTTCTCCCGTATCGACAATGTAGTTGAGAGAAGCCGTTACGTAACGGCTCTCTGGATCGGCTTTCGCGGTTGATTGCATGATGAGCCTCCTTCTCAGCTTCGCGCTGTAAGCTCCGAACGAAAGTTATTGATGAGTTCATTAATATCCGACACACCTGAGTTCTATTCGACCGGGGGTCGAGTCATGGAGAGCGCGGGCACCACGAGGTGAGGGTGTCGTTCAGCTTCTGGCTGCAGGAATCGCCAGCCTTGGAGAGGACGGGATGGTCGCCTACCAGGTACAGGCCCATTGCCTTCGCTCTGGAGGGCTCGCCCCTCGATCACTATCACTAGTGAACAGTCCGGGCTAGGTCGCTTCATCGCTACTTATCAACTCTAGTATTCATCTTTTTGTATCGAAAAGCACCGGCCAGATCAATCCGACACTCTCTCGACCGAAACGGGGTCCGAGCCGTTCGAAATCGATACTCTGGGTCATTTCTTCTGTTGATTGGTTGGCCGGTTTTGTTCTTTCAAAGTCCGATAAATTTTCTCCGCAGTAAGGGGCAACTCAAACAGCCGAACGTCTACGGCGTTGGCTAGGGCATTGGCGATCGCTGCTGGCGGACAGTTATTGGCGAATTCACCGATGGGTTTCGAATCCAAAGGTCCCACGCCACCACGAGAGGATACGAGAACGGTTTTGAGTGCCGGTACGTCGGCGATCGTGGGCAGCTTATAGTCAGCCAAGCTGGCGTTGATAATCCGGCCATTCTC
>DASQUN010000720.1:0-6959 GCA_035641275.1 Candidatus Udaeobacter sp.
AGTCAAGTGGGATCAACTAAGGGGGATTTCTCATGAAGACCGCCAGTGTATCAAAACTCAAAGCATCCCTCAGCGAATATCTTAGACGAGTTAAAGCCGGCGAGGAGATACTGGTAACCGAGCGCGGTCGGCCTATTGCCAAACTCACTCCCACCTCAACTTCCAGCTTCCAGTCTGATTACTTGGTGGAAATGGAAAAGCAGGGCCTCATCAAACTCGGCTCGGGAAAGTTGCCGAAAGGATTTTGGGACCTGCCGCGACCCAAAGACCCAAAGGGGCTAGTGGTCAAAGCTGTTTTGCGGGAACGGGAGGAGGGCTGGTGAAATTCTGGGACACGTCAGCAATTGTCTCCCTGTGCGTAACCGAGCCCGCGTCTGCAACACTCAAGTCAATCCTCAGCAGAGATGCATCGGTGGTAGTCTGGTGGGCAACCCGCACCGAATGCGTTTCAGCCTTCATGCGGCAATCCCGTGAAGGTGGCTTGAGCAGGGAAAGTGAACGACAGGCGCGTCAAGTGCTGGGATTGCTTACAGGCGCCTGGACTGAAGTCCAGCCGAGCGAAACGCTACGAGCAACGGCGGAGCGATTGCTGGCAGTGCATCCTCTCAGAGCGGCTGACGCCTTTCAGTTAGGCGCGGCTCTGCATTGGTGTCAAAGGCAAACGACCAACAAGGAGCTTGTCTCGTTTGACACCCGGTTGCGGGCGGCAGGGCACAAGGAAGGGTTCACCCTTCTTCCCAGCGACCTCCGTTGATCTTTCTGATTTTGGATTTCAAATTTTACAATCACTTGACTACCCTATCGGTCCGCGCCGCGGCAAGATTCAAAGATGATCGCCCGACTTGCGCCTATTGTTGCGCGGAGCTGCTGCTGCGCGCCACTTTGCCGGGATAAACGCCGGTGTGCTCGCCCCTTTCCATGAGTACTTGCCCGTTCACGACGGTCCACTCGATCCCCTGAGCGAGCTGTTTGCGACGCTTGGCTCCGCCCGGCAGGTCGTGCGCCTCGCCCGGTTCCAATGGGCTGATGGTCGCGGGATCGAACACCATCAGGTCCGCGGCCATGCCGGGGCGCACCAGCCCACGGTCGAAAAATCCGAAGAGCGAAGCTGGCACGAAAGTGAGCTTTCGAATGGCGTCCTCCAGCGACATGATCTGCCGCTCACGGACCCAGTGAGACAGCAGATAGGTGGAGTAGCTATAGTCGGTTCGAAAAACCACGTGGGCTCCGCCGTCCGACTGCCCGATGACGGTGTACGGACTGGTGAGCAGAGCTGTCATGGCGGCTTCGTCGCTGTTTACTTCGCGCCGTTCGAACTCCGTTTCGAGGTTTTCTTCGAGCGCCAGGTCGAGGAACGCGTCGAGCACGTCTTTGCTCTGTTCCCGTGCAATCTCGGCAACGCTTTTGCCTTTGAGGTGCTGATTCTTCGGCAGCGCCGGCCGGAACACGAACTGTAAATCCCAGCGGCGCGTGAATTCGCCGACGCGAGTAGGATCGAGGGGAGTCTCGACGGCCTCCAGATGCAGTTTGGCGCGGGTCTCCGGATCGCGGAACGCTTCCTTGCGCTTTTCGAGAGGGAGCAACATGACGGATTTCCAGGTGGCCAAGGCGTCGAAGTGTTGGGCGGTCTTCAGCGTATAACGCAGGTCGCCGGGCCGAGGCATGACGAACTGGTAGGCGCGATGCCCCTGGCGCATCATGTTCTCGGCTTCCGTCAACTGTTTGCGCCAGCGGTCGGGAGCCACCGCCTGCTGGGTGATGTTGCCATAGAAGACCGGCCGCTGGCTGGTCTTGGCTACCTGAGTGCTGAGATTGCGGTCGCCGCCAAACTGGATGACCCCACGCCCCACCTCGTCCGGCACGCCCGCCACAGCAAAAATCTCCGCGTCGGAGGCGAGATTGGTCGGCGCCAGCCGGCCATTCCAGTCGAAATGGCGCAGATTGCGCTCGAAGGAGACGCCCACGGCGCCGGCCTCCAACCCTTCCCGGACGATCGCCTTCATTGCGGCAACCTCGTCATCGGTGGCATGCCGCTCCTGCGAGGCTTCACCCATCACATAGCGACGCACCGCCGAGTGCCCGATGAGGGAAGCGACGTTTATGCCCAGCCGTTGGTCCAGAGCGTTAAGATACTCAGGGATCGTTTCCCAGGACCAGTTGACCCCGGCCTGGATCGCTTCCAACGGGATCGCCTCCACGTGGGACAGGACTCCGGCAAGCATCTCGCGATCTTCCGGATGCGCGGGGGCCATCGCCAGGGAACAGTTGCCCATGACAACGGTTGTAACTCCGTGGTAGCAAGAGTAGGTGCAAAGCGGATCCCAGGTGACCTGAGCATCGTAATGAGTGTGGTTGTCGATGATTCCGGGAGCGACCACCAAGCCATCCGCATTCAGGACTTGGCGCCCCTCTCCACTCACTTTGCCGATCTCAACGATACGACCGCCGCTGACGGCGACATCGCCGTGAAAGCCTGGCAGGCCGGAACCGTCAATCACTTTGCCGTTCTTGATAATCAGATCGTGTGGCATTGCTCCTCCTATGCGGGCGGCCAGTGCGCTGGCGCGGACACTGCTCTTCTGCGCCGAAAGTATTCGTTGACGCGCTTCCTGTCAACATGAATTGACCTGCATGCTTAAGAAGACTGTCGATCAGCGCGCGGGCAGGACTGGGTGCAATCACTCATCGATATCTTATCATCGAGCGGGCAACAAAAAGCCCGTGACAGATTTGTGCAAGTCTACTGCTGCGACGCAACCTCGCGGTTAGTCGCAAAGAGAAAAACCCTATCGCTTACTCGCAGAAAGCCGGACGGACGGATGGAACAATGCACGACTTGACTCCGCATCCGGACCCCGACGGGTTGATTACTTGCGCTCTCGTCCCTCGTTCTCGTAGAGTCGTTTGACGAACCCGCTCGCCTCGATCTCCCGCGCCATCTTGTACGCGACGAATTGTTCCGGATCGGCGTTCTTCGCCGCCGGCGTGGTGCTTGAAAGCTCCGTCAGAATCGTACGAATCCCTTCCGGTGTCGGAATCGGCATGGGCAGATATCTGCTCGCAATAGTGCTGTAGCTATCCTCCAACACCTCGCGGTCGTCGTTGCGCGTATATTTCTTCAACACCGTCAGCGCAGCTTCTTTGTTGCGCTTGAAATCATGGATCGCTTCGATGTAGGCGAGCATGAATTCTTTCACGAGCCCTTCGTTTTTCTGGATATAAGATTTCGTCGTGCCGATGGGCGCCATCGGGTAATGCAGCCCCAGGTTGGCGAGGTCCCCCAGCTCGCGAAAGTCCGCTTTGCGCGCGATCAGCGACGCTGTGCCGCTCAGCACCCCGGCGTCGAGCATTTTGGTCTGCATGGCGCGGACCGTGTCCTGTGATGTGCCGATTTGCAGAATATTGACGTCGCGCTCGGGATTCAGACCCCATTTTTTTAGCGCCAGTCGGACCGCGAAATCCGACGTGGCGCCGTAGCGGCTGACGCCTAATTTTTTGCCTTTGAGTTGTGCCGGACTGATAATTCCGGCGCTCCGAAAACCTTGAAGATAAAACCGTTGATAGCGGCGGAGATAATGACTGTGTCGGCCCCCTGCAATGCGGCTTGCACCAAGCCGGAACCGGAGAGCGAGGCAATTTCCAGATCTTTAGCGATCAGGGCACGCAATGATACCTATCCGGTGCCCATGCCGACGAGCACCACATCGAGGCCGCGCTTCTCGAATCGTTTAGTTTCCTTGGCAAACCACAATGGCGCGACCGCGCCGTCCGTAGAACCGTAACCGGCGACGACTTTGATGAGCGGCTTTGCCTGCGCGGCCAACATGGTCGGAGCATGCACATCGAGAAAAACCGCGATCATCCCCGCAATGAACAGATGGATGCTGCCGTGGGTTCTCATGACACGATCTCCATCAGGACAGCGTCCCAAGAAGTTTGCCGTACCCCTTGATGCCCGCTCTTATCCCGAGCTCATTTAGCGGCCACCAGATCTGGCCCATGGAGCTGCTCACCACCGGCTTGCCCAGATCGTCCTCCAGCGCTTGAATCACCGTCAACGTTGGCCACGCTGACGAGGTGATCAGCACCGCATCGCAGGTTGAATATTTTCTCCCGACCGCTCGCACATGGCGAAACACTTGCGTTGGCGAGAGCATCGCTTTTTCCAGCGACGTCATGCCCGTGTCAAGCGATTCAATTCCTAACACGTCAAAACCTTCCGAAGCGAGGAATGCCCTCACCAATTCGTTATGAGCGGGAATGAATGAGGTCGCGACCGCCAGCTTCACGGCGCCGAGATATTTTAGCGCGTCGCCAAACGACTGCGGGCTGGTCCCGACGGGTACCGGATAGCGGTTTCTGAATTCCTGCAAAAGCTCGCGGTGCCGCTCGACGCCGTTAGCCAAGACCAGCGGCGCGCCGCTCAGAGTGATATGGTCCACCCGCGTATGCAAAAGGTCCTCAAACGCGGTATCGAATTTATGCCACGAAGCCTCGACTTGGCTGGACTCCCGCGCGTCGCGAATCACCAGATTGGTCGACACGAAAGTGACTCCCTCTGGAGCCACCCGATAAAACTCATACGGCAGTATCTCTGCACAAGCCGTCGGTGAAATATTGCCGATGCGCGCACGCCATCCGTACATCACCCCTCCATGAACTGGGCGCCGGGGATATGGGCGACTTGCCGCCGCATGACCCAGGGCGGCGTCTGCAGGTCCTGCTCGGTTGCAGCTCTATCGCGCTCGGCAATTGCAATTTCCGTCACGGCCGGCCACGTTCCAGCGCATCCTCGACATCGTGCTTGAGTAGCTTCCAGATCTTGTCCATGCAATTGGAAAAATCGGGATCCCCCCTGCTCTTCATGGTGCGCGGGCGCGGAATGTCGACCGTGACGATCTCTTTGATGAGCCCCGGCCGGGCGCTCATCACCGCGATGCGATCGCAAAGCATGACCGCTTCTTCGATGTTATGGGTGACGAGAATCACGGTTTTCTTGTCGCGTTCCCAGATGCGTAAAAGCTCCTCGCGCATGACGAGGCGGGTTTGCGCGTCGAGGTTCGCGAACGGCTCGTCCATCAGCACCACTTCGGGATCGTTGGCCAGCGCCCGCGCGATAGCAACCTTTTGCTTCATGCCGCCCGAAAGTTCGTACGGCCGAGCGCCGGCGAAATCCAACAGCCGCACCACTTCGAGGAAAAAGCGGCTGATGCGTTTATAAACCGACTGCTCTTCCCCGCGAAACTCCGCGCCCAACGGCACGTTTTCTTCGACCGTGCGCCAGGGCATTAGCGCCGCGTCTTGAAACACCATCGCAACGGGCGACTTCGCGTGTTGCTCGCCGACAAACTCCACGGTGCCGGTGGTTGGGGCTTCCAAACGGCCCATGACGTGCAACAACGTCGTCTTGCCGCAGCCCGTCGGACCGATGATGCCGAAGAATTCGCGGTCGCGCACGTCAAGATTAACGCCGCCGATAGCGCGCACGTCGCCCTGGCTCGTCGTGTACACTTTGGTCAAATCGCGAACGACGACGTTCATGTTAATAATGATAGGAATCCCGATGCAAAGACGTGAAAATCGGCTCCATTAGCCGCTTGTGAGCCACTATCAACAGCTCAATAGCGAGTCCGACAAAGAAAACAGTCTCCAATGCCCATTTCGAGGCGAAAATTATCCGATAAGGTAGCGTTACGTCAACTCGTAGGCGGAGTCGCCACGAGCAACCGGCAAGTCGCTGACTAACTGGAACCATTGGGCCGGCCTCTCACCTGACAAATCTGTGCCGACTCACGGCTGCAGCCCCACGCCGACTAGTATTTAGCGAGTATTTCCGGCTCTAATTGGGTGAGGTGATCGGCAATCGCTTGCTGGTCCATCCTCTCGGCGATTTCCTCGTATCCGGCTTGTTTGACCATTGAGGGAAACCGCGTCTTGAGCTGCTCCAAAGTCCAGCGCACGGGATCTTCCACGCCTTCCTCTTTCATGTTGTGAACCGAATGGTCGCCGGAGGCACCTATGTGATAATGAGGGTTTTTGTAAAAGCAATCGAAGCGCAGAATTCTTTTTCCCTCGTCCTCTGGGCCGGCTATCGTGATGTCGAACGTCAGCCCTTCATCGCTGCCGCCGAGGCCTTGTCGGTGAGCGACGGTCATGCGCATTCCCGCCTGCTCGATAATAATCGGATCGTTCTTCGTCGTCGACGCTGCTTGCTTTTCCATTAATCGGCCCTCCTGTGAAGATAGCTTCGATCTTGGCAGAACTCATTACATTTATGTTTCTACCTGTCAAACCGGAGTGAGAGCGCGCAAAAAAACAATGATAATCCTCGTGACGTTTCATGCGATGCTCAATGGCTCCGCAGGCCGCCGGCGGTGAGGTGAAGCACGACAAACAGCAGGAGCAGGCCGATGGCGTGGATCCCAACCACGTACACCCAGCGTGGCGCGCTGGGGATGGGAAGGCACAAGGGTCGGGCCTGAGCATTGAGTTATTGTGTTCGACGCGATCATACTTACGACGGCAGAATCCAAACGCTCGCCGGAGCGGCTTGCGTTCAAACTTCTACGATTCGGATCCCTCGCTTTCCTCTGTCCGATTCTCCTTCGCTCCTTCGTGAGGCATAGCAATCCCCAAGCGCGTCAAAAGGAATCCAATGGACAGCGGCAAAACCAGGCGGCACAAACTCACCAAAATAAATTGCACGTTTGCTCAATTGCGCAAATCCGCAACTATCGCTGAGAGGCAGAAGACGAATCAATAAATTTTGCCAGCGCTTCAAGGGAGTGGGCGTGCGTAAGAAAGATCGGCTCAACGAAAGCTGAACGTGTTCTCAGTGTTTAGCAAGTAAAAATGCCAAGATTGACATTAAGCTCCGATTATCGGAAATTCTCCCCTGGAAATTGGCGAGAAGGGGTAGTGGTTCATTTTGGGAAAGATCTCTCACGGAGTTTACCCTG
>DASQUN010000721.1:0-4833 GCA_035641275.1 Candidatus Udaeobacter sp.
TTTCGCCGGGGACGAAAACTGGTTTTGGGCGGCATCGAAATTCCTCATCCCAAGGGGCTGATCGGGCACTCGGACGCCGATGTGCTGCTGCATGCGCTGATCAACGCGCTTTTGGGGGCGATGGGGGAGAGTGATATCGGCACACATTTTCCGGACAGCGACTCTCGTTACAAAGGCATTTCCAGTACCAAACTGTTGGGAAAGATCTTGCTCATGATGCGGCGAAGGGGTTTTACGCTGGTTAATGCCGATGTGACCGTGATCGCTCAAGAGCCCAAATTGGCACCGTATTATTCAGCCATCAAAAAAAACGTGGCCAACCAGCTCAAGGCTGCGGAAAAGCAGATCAACATCAAGTCCACCACGACGGAAAGGCTCGGCTGGATAGGAAAAGGCGCGGGAATGGCGGCGACGGCGGTTATATTGTTGCGCAGATAGAGGGACTTACAGAGTGAAATGGTTGACAAAAAATATTTTCTATAATAATCAACAAACCTAATCTTAGTGACATCTGATCCTCCCAATGTAGCGCCGCAAGCGCGTGAACAAGAGATCGAGAGACTAGCTCAAGAGATTGGCCGTCTGATTCAGGGCGCCGAGCCGGAGCGGCAAGAAGATCTCAAAGAGTTAGCGCTCGCCCTTATCCGCGAGGAGTTGATCCATAAGGCGGAGGGCGAAGGAGGCGTAGGAGCAACTCCGGCCCCATTCAATCCGCTGGGAACGGGAGTTTTAATATTCTGCTTGGGTGCCGGTCTATCTTTTATTTTTGGACCGGTAGGATTGGTTTTGATGTTGGGAGGGTTAGTCTTTGTTGTTTGGGGCGCCCTCATCAGCTGGTTTAAAGGATAAGAACATTCATGGCGGCAGCAGAAGACAAGAAAAAAGGCGGCATCTGGTCGCGCAGAGATTTTTTTACACGGCTAGGGTGGGGTGGTTTCGGGATTTTCGGCGGACTGAGCCTTCTGGGCTTTCTTCGCTCGGCGTTTCCGCGAGTTCTTTTTCAACCTCCGGCAACTTTCAAAGCGGGTTTGCCTTCGGATTACGCTCTTGGAGAAGTCAGCGAGAAGTACAAGCAAGACCAGCGCGTTTGGATCGTCCGTGAAGAAGCGGGGATCTACGCCATCTTTGCCAAATGCACTCATTTGGGATGTACGCCTCGTTGGCTGGGCGCGGAAAATAAATTTAAGTGTCCCTGTCATGGCAGTGGCTTTTTCAAGTCCGGTTTGAATTTCGAAGGGCCGGCACCGCGGCCCCTGGACCGGTTTAAGGTCACTGTCGGTGAGGATGGTCAGCTCGTCGTGGACAAGGGCAAGGTTTTCAAAATGAATCCTGGAGGCGAGCCAGATGAGCAGCACACCGACAGTGTCCTGAAAGTGTAACGGATGCGATCATGAGCCTTTTTGATAAGATCAAAAGCGATATTGTCGAGAGCCATGTTTGGAAGGCGATTTTTCGTCACGGCTACGAAGACACGCCGCGTAACCGCGTGATGATGGTGACGGCCAACGTTTTTCTTCACCTCCATCCTGCTAAGGTCCGGCGTCATGCCGTGCGAATGCGATTCACCTGGTGCATGGGTGGGCTGACGTTTTTGATGTTCCTGATGACCGTGGTGACCGGCATCTATCTCATGTTTTATTATCGGCCGGTAGCGGAATATGCCTACGCTGATATGAAATACCTGGAGTTCGACATGCCGTTCGGCATGTTGATGCGTAATATGCATCGCTGGGCGGCTCATGCCATGGTCGTTTTCGTCTGGCTCCATATGTTCCGCGTTTTTCTTACCGGCTCCTACAAACCTCCCCGGGAATTCAACTGGATCGTCGGTGTGCTCCTTCTGGTTCTTACGCTGCTACTCAGCTTTACGGGGTATCTCTTACCTTGGGATCAGCTCTCCATTTGGGCTGTCACCGTCGGTTCCAATATGGCTCGCGCGACACCATTGCTCGGCTATGAAGGACCCTTCGCGGACTTCGTCGGCGCCAACCCGATCTATGATGCCCGCGCTTTTTTGTTCGGCGGCGGTGAGATCGGACCCCACACGCTGCTGCGGTTCTATATACTCCATTGTATCTTCATCCCGCTGGTTGCCAGTATCCTGATGGCCGTGCATTTCTGGCGCATTCGCAGAGACGGTTTCTCGGGTCCTTCTCTGTAAGCAGCAAAGAGAGAGGAAAAGATGGCGGAACCTGCTCGGGAAAGAAAATTGCCAGTCGATGATAAGATCCACACGTGGCCTCACCTCGTGCGCGGGGAGTTCTTGGTTACACTCTTTGTCATCGTTGTTTTGACTCTATGGGCGTTGCTGATCGATGCACCGTTGGAAGAACCTGCGAACCCTACCCGGACGCCCAACCCCTCCAAAGCCCCTTGGTACTTTCTTGGTTTGCAGGAAATGCTCGTCTACTTCGATCCCTGGCACGCCGGTGTCGTTCTGCCAAGCCTGATCATCGTCGGCCTCATGGTGATTCCGTTTATTGATATCAATCCGAAAGGCAATGGTTATTATTGCTTCAAACACCGAAAATACGAAATCCTGACTTTTTTTCTGGGCTTTCACGTTCTCTGGGTTTCAATGATTATGATCGGGACTTTTTTCCGCGGTCCTGGATGGAACCTTTTCTGGCCCTGGCAGCGCTGGGACCCGCACAAGGTCGTAGCGTTGACAAATGTGGATTTGCCCTATCTTTTCGGGTTCCGGGACTATTGGTGGTCAGCGGCATTTGGCGGTTTCGTGATTGTTGCTTACTTTGTCGTTATGATGGGATTGTTTTATTGGTTCGTTTTGCGGGTCAAAGGCAAGGGGTTCCTGGAGCGCTGGGGAATGGTGCGATTTACCATTACCGGTCTGCTGATCGTTCTGATGCTCTCTCTTCCTGCCAAGATGATTCTCCGGCTGCTATTCAACGTGAAGTACGTCCTGGTTACCCCCTGGCTGAATATTTGAAGTCGATCTGAGAACAGTTGTGCAATTGAGACGTCGACCTATCTTCGTTGGCAATGTGTCCTGACTGAAACCCAAACCCGTTGATGAAGGATCGGAGCTGATGTTTTACGTTGCGAAAATATTGCAAGCGTTGGGGCTCGCCGATGTCGGTTACGCCCTTTTTGTCGGCGTCATGAGGAATTTCTCGATGGCTGAGGAAATCGTGCTGACCGTGATCGGGCTCGCGGTTTTTTCCGTAGGCCGGGCCGTTGAGCGCAAGGTCGCGTGAGGTAAGTCGGGATGGCGGAACGAGGTGTCGACCCAAGCGAAGAGAAGAAATCCTACGGCAGTATCTTTCTGATTGGGATTGCCCTCCTCGTGGCGGTGACGCTTTGGTCTTTTTGGGACGATAACATCACGCGCCGTCCGTGGAAAAATTTTCAAGCACGCTTCTATCGACTCGATTACTCAAAGGCACAAGCGGCCTACGACGAGGAGCACAAGAAGCTCCGAGCGGATGCCAATTACCAAGAGCTGACTAAGAAGCTGGCCGCGGCGCAGACGAGTCTGAGCGAAGGAGAGTTGGGCAAGAAGCTAAAGTTGCTCGAAAAACAAGAAGTACAGGCCAACGTCCAATTCCAGGAAGTCGATCAAGAAGTCAAGTTCATTAAGAGTGAGTTGGAAGAGGCATGGTACGAGCACGATCATGCCGTCCAACAAAAGCGCAACCCGCAGCCGTACTTAGAACATATCAAGGAGCTGGACAAGGAAAGGGCAAAACTCGATCCTGAGCTTGAAAAGGCTCGTCTCAGACGGGAACAGATCAAAGAGGAGATCAAGAAAATCCGTTCCAGCACCAAAGCGCTGGAAGACGAGCTGACCAAGCTAACCGCTGAAAGAGACAAGTGGGTTCGGGTGATGGAGAATGACGTCATCAAACTCGGACCCGTCTCCCTGTACAAGATTCCCAAAATCGAGCAGGTATCTCTAGAAGAGTTCGACCGCAATCGGTTCGATCAAGCGATTGCGCGCGTGGATCGCTGCCAGACGTGCCATCTAGCGATCAATCGGCCCGGCTTTGAAAAAGAGCCCAATCCCTTCAAAACGCATCCGCGGCGCGAGGTCCTGCTCGCAGACAACGCCCACCCGCCTGAGAAATTCGGCTGCACGTCCTGCCATGACGGCCAGGGCGTAGCGGTGAATAGCGTCAAGCAGGCTCACGGCGAAGTGCATTATTGGGAATACCCTTTGCTGCGTGGAGCGAAGGTCCAGTCGAGCTGTACCTCGTGTCATCTTGATGTACAGAGATTTGAAGAGACGCCGCTGCTTGCGGAAGGCCAACGGTTGTTCGAGCAGATCGGTTGCACCGGTTGCCACCTCGTCAAGGGCTATGAAAGTATCCCGAAAATCGCTCCCAGCCTGCGCAAGGTCAGCGCCAAGGTCGATCCGGGCTGGATGGTGCGCTGGATCGAGAATCCCCACAAATTCCGACCGCGCACGCGCATGCCCAATTTTGATCTGAAGCAAGAAGAAGCGGTTGCTATCGCGGCCTACCTTTGGTCGCAGTCGAAAGACGAAGGCGACAAATGGACTCAGGAGCATTCGCTCCCGACCGGCTTTCGCGAAGGCGACGCCTCCGCCGCCGCGAAGGGTAAAAAGCTGGTCGAGACGATCGGTTGTAAAGGCTGTCACGGCTTTGCCGAGGGAGAATTCTCCACGGTCCTCGGCAAGGAGAAGGACCTTGTTCCCAATCTCAAAGACATAGCCGCGAAAACCAGCGCGCAATGGATCTATCACTGGGTGCGAAATCCCAGGGGGTTCGCGCCTGAGACCAACATGCCGAGCCTCCGTCTCTCGGACGACGAAGCGCTTGCGATCACGACGTACTTAATGACCTTGGGGAA
>DASQUN010000722.1:0-4437 GCA_035641275.1 Candidatus Udaeobacter sp.
ACTTCATCGATGGCTGTGGCGTCGAAGGTCCAACACGCGATCGAGCGTCAGCTGCAGCACACGAGGCGTCACGCGATAACCATCCAGGCTCTGGAAAACTACGGAGCCATCATCGTCGTGCGAGATCTGAAAGAAGCGATCGAACTCGCCAATAGCATCGCGCCCGAACACGTCGAACTGATCGTTAAGCAGCCGCAAAGGTGGGCTCGCCGGATTCGCAACGCCGGCGCTATCTTTCTCGGCCCTTATTCCACGCCGCCACTGGGCGATTACTTGGCCGGGCCGAATCACGTTCTTCCCACGGGTGGAAGTGCGCGTTTTTTTTCTCCGTTGGGAACCTATGATTTTCTGAAACGCACGACCATTATTCAGGCCCAGGCAAAAGGGTTGCGCGCATTGGCGCCCAAAATTACTCATCTCGCGCGCCTTGAGGGGCTTGACGACCACGCGCGAGCCGTGGAAGCACGATTCGGATAGGAGAGAGATCATGGACCGTAAGGGCAGGACGAAGCGCAAGACCAAAGAAAGTGAGATCAGTATCGAATTGGAGCTCGACGGTAGCGGCAGGGCCGAAATCGAAACGGGCATGCCGTTCTTTAACCACATGTTGGATAACTTCACTCGCCATGGCCTATTCGATATCAGGATCCAGGCCAAGGGCGACCTCGAAGTCGATTACCATCACACGGTCGAGGATGTCGGCCTTGCGCTTGGTCAAACTTTCAAGGACGCGCTCGGCGACAAATACGGCATCCGTCGCTTCGGCGAGGCGAGCTGCCCGCTGGATGAGACCCTCGCAAGAGTCGTGGTGGACCTAAGTGGCAGACCTTATCTGTCTTACAACGTCAAGATTCGTCCGGGACGTGTGGGAAATTTCGACACCGACTTGCCGCACGAGTTTTTTGCCGCCTTTGCCAATCAGCTGGGAATGAACCTGCACATCGATGTCATCCGTGGTGAAAATCCCCATCACATCATCGAAGCCTGCTTCAAGGCTTTCGCACGGGCGATGGATGTGGCGACACAGTTAGATAGCCGGATCAAGGGCGTGTTGTCGACCAAAGGCGCGTTGTAGGTCGACGGCTTGAACGACGGAGTTGAACGGTCAAACGGTTCAAAAACGTTCAAATGTGCAAGCGGTTCAAAACGAGAACAAGTCATGATCGCGATCGTTGACTATGGGATGGGCAATCTCAGAAGCGTGCAGAAAGGCTTCGAGCGTGCTGGCTATGAGGCCGAGGTTACAGGCGAGATCGGAAAGATTACGTCCGCGCGTGGCGTTGTTTTACCCGGGGTTGGCGCCTTCCAAGCCTGCATGGAGAATCTCGAGCGCTTCGGGTTGATTGAGGCGATCCGAGAGGTCGTTCGCCAGAACAAGCCGTTCCTCGGTATCTGCCTGGGCTTCCAGTTGCTGTTTTCGGAGAGTGAAGAATTTGGCCTGCAGAAGGGCCTCGATTTGCTTCCCGGCAGGGTGGTCGGGTTTAACGCCAGGGACGGTCTAAAGATCCCGCACATGGGTTGGAACCGGATTGACAAAAAGAAGGAAACTCCTTTCTTGGAGGGAATCTCTTCCGGCGACTACGTCTACTTCGTCCACTCCTACTACGTGCGGCCTGAAAACTCTTCCCTAGTTGCGACAACGACGGACTATGAAAAACCGTTCGTCTCCAGCATTGCGACGGATCATCTCTTCGCCTGCCAGTTTCATCCGGAAAAAAGCCAGGAGCTGGGGCTGCGCATTCTTTCAAACTTCGGGCGCTTCGTAGCTAGTAAATAGCTCAATGCTCATTATTCCTGCAATCGACATTAAGGACGGCCGCTGTGTGCGTCTGTTTCAGGGTGAGATGGAAAAGCAGACCGTTTATTTCGAAAGTCCGCTGGACGCGGCGCGCCATTGGCTCAAGGAAGGGGCTACGTTCATCCACATCGTGGACCTTAACGGGGCGGTGGAAGGCCATCCCGTACACGCGCGTGAGGTGGAAGCGATTTGCAAAGAGACTAGCCTGGCCGTCGAATTGGGTGGCGGCCTGCGTTCAGTGAACGCGGTGAAGGCAGCCCTGGATCTCGGCGTCGCACGCGTAGTCATCGGTACGGCAGCCTATGATAACGCTCAATTCCTGCGGGCCCTCTGCATGAATTTTCCAGGAAAAATCATTGTAGGAATAGATGCTCGCGACGGCAAAGTCGCCGTCAAAGGTTGGCAAGAGACAACGGCGATGGACGCCATAGAGCTGGCGAAGCGGTGCGAGGCCGCTGGCGCTTCAGGAATCATCTACACGGATATCAGTCGCGACGGAACGCGGCAAGGCGTCAATATCGAAGAGACGCGGGCGCTGGCACGTGCGGTAAAGATTCCGGTCATCGCCTCCGGCGGCGTGGCGACCTTGGACGATATCCGACGGCTCCTGCCTTTAGAAAAGGATGGAATCAAGGGGGTCATCATTGGGAAAGCGCTTTACAGCGGCGCCTTCACATTAAGGGAGGGGTTGGAAACCGCAGATTCTCATTGAGCCGGTATTTGGCTCGGCGGGTTTAGCAGTTGAAGCCGCCTGCCTTAGGAATCGGGGCGATATACGCCGTATCCCTGTTATTGACTTTGAAATCCCATCGCGAAGGATCTTCAAATCCATGGCGATTGTCGATCGCTTAGCGACCGCTATTGTGCAAGGGGCATCCGCCATAAGTAAATCGTGTGGTAATGCAGATATCCGCCGACCTTCTTCTCAGGGTTAGGTAGCTTCTCGGTCTTTTCCGGTTTCCAGCCTTCGATGCCGAAGTCGTGGGCGACGATGCGGGAGCCAGGTTTAAGGTACTTCTGAAAATTGGGCTTCATGGCTTCATTGAACCAGGAGAGCATGTAGAGAGTTATAACGGTCGCGGGGGAGAGATCTGTTGTCAACGCATCTTCGCTTCGGAACTCGACTAAGTGGCTGACGCCTTCAGCTTCGGCGGCTTTGCGGGATTTATCGAGCAGCTGCTTGTCCATCTCGATCCCTACGCCGCGTGCGCCATATTTTTTTGCCGCGCGGATGACGATGCGGCCGTCCCCGCTGCCTAGATCGTAAACGAAGTCGCCTTGCTTCACCTCGGCCAATTCAAGCATCCGGTCGATGACCTCGATGGGCGTGGGCACGAAAGGAATTTCTTCTTGCGGACCGGCAGCTTGACCGCGGCTAAGATCGTGCCAACCGAAAACAAGAAGACAAGTGAGCAAAGCTTTCATTTCATCTCGCAAGAATACGCTGAGAAACGTACCCGATCGCTCTTTTCGGTGTCAATGTTCGGTCGACTTTAGGCAGGAGGAACTAGGAACGAGAGTTGTGCTTTTGGCTAGAGATGGTTATATGAAACTATGCAAAACAACTCAGTTGAAGGACACAAACACCCACCGCTCAATCTTCCGTTCTATTACGGCTGGTTTGTACTCAGTTTATGTTTCCTGACCACGTTGACGAGTGCCGGAGTTCGGTCGTCCCCGTCCGTTCTGATCCATCCTTTGGAGGCGGAATTCGGCTGGACCCGCGCGGCGATCGCTTCGGCCGTTAGTATGAACCTTTTGCTGTTTGGCATTGCTTCACCGATAAGTGGATGGTTGCTCGATCGATACGGACCCCGGAAGGTGATGTTGGGCAGCCTGGGGCTTTTAGTTATCGGTGTCAGCGGCACGATGGCGATGAATCATTTCTGGCAGTTCTTTCTGGTCTGGGGAATTATTGTTGGTCTTGGCGCCGGTGGCGTTGGGTCGGTTCTTACCGCGACTGTGGGCAACCGCTGGTTCGTGGCGAAGCGCGGTCTCGCGCTGGGTATCCTCGGAAGCGCCAGTTCGACGGGACAGCTCATTTTTCTCCCACTCTTCATGGCCATGATTGCGTACGCGGGCTGGCGCATTGGGTCCATGATTCTAATCATCGTAGCGATCGTACTTTTGCCGATGATCTATCTCTGGATGCGGGACGACCCGTCCGACATTGGATTGGAACCCTATGGAGCCGGTCAGGCCGGAGCCGCTGCTTCCGGCGGCGTGGCTTCCCTGCGCGGAATGCGGTCCGGTAACGCCTCAATCACGATGCGAGAAGTGTTGAGCAGTTCGACTTTTTGGTTACTCGCTGGAAGTTTTTTCGTTTGTGGCGGAACCGCCAATGGTCTAATTGGCACGCATCTCATTCCGCATGAAATTGACCATGGGATTCCACAGGTGACTGCGGCGTCTTTGGTCGGGGTGATGGGCGGCCTTAACTTTGTCGGAACGGTATTGTCCGGCTGGATGATCGACCGAGTTCAGCCGCGCAAGTGGTTAGCCATGGTCTATGCGCTCCGCGGGTTATCGCTTCTGATATTGCCGTTTGTTCAGGATTTCAGAGGCCTGTTGATCTTTGCCGTGATCTACGGTTTGGACTGGTTTGCAACGGTTCCGCCAACAATGGCGATCACCGCCGA
>DASQUN010000723.1:0-8056 GCA_035641275.1 Candidatus Udaeobacter sp.
GGGCTCTGCAGGAACAGCTATCTGGACGGGGTTGGCCATTTTTACTTACAATCTCTGGCAGCGAACGTGACCGAGGATGAATTGCAAAGATTGTTTCCATTCCAAAACCCGATCTCGAACAGTCTGAATGCCGAAACACGACCCTAAGACGTACTTTTTCAGTGAGAACTAGCTAGTGCTCTGCTCAAAAGACTCAGAGGAAAGGGGATAGCTTCAACGACTTGAACGTTTGAACTTTTTGAACGGCTTGAACGGGTTTCAAGTCGTTGGAGGAGGGTTATTCGTGCAGTTAATTCACACGATCTATGAACCTAGCGGCCGCGAACCCTACCCGACAATCCTCACTCTCCATGGCAGAGGGGCCAATGCCTTCGACCTGCTGGGGCTCGCTCCTCACCTTTGTAGCGGCAAGTTCCTGATGCTCTGTCCCCAAGGGCCGCTGGATACCCCGATCGGCCCGGGCGCCGTAGGCTATGCCTGGTATCCGATGAGCATGGGCGGCCCGCCGGATATCGCCGCGATCATGGCGTCCAGAGAGAAGCTGCAGTTATTTCTCGACGCATGCCTGAAACGCTATCCCATCGATGCAAAGAAACTCGTGGTTCTCGGTTTCAGTCAAGGTGGAGTGTTGGCCTACAGCCTCGCGTTAGCCAATCCTGAGAGATTTGCCGCGCTCGCGGTGCTCAGCTCGTGGTTGCCGCAGGAACTGGTTCCGCAGCTCGCAATCAGAGAAGCCGTCCAGTCTTTACCGACGCTGGTCCAACATGGATCACAGGATTCGATGATTGAAGTCGGGCGCGCCAGGGACTCCGTCGAGCGATTGCGAGAGCGGCGCATCCCGCTCACCTACCGCGAATATGACATGGGCCATGAGATCGGGCCGAGAAGTCTTAGCGACCTCTCGGCCTGGCTTGAAGAGAAAGTGTTGTCGTCGATTCTAATGGCGAGTTGAATGGAAGCTCAGTAGCTTCGCGCTCCCATGGCTCCTGCCATGGCTTCCAGACGGGAGATCCGTTCTTCCATGGGCGGGTGCGTGCTGAACAGTGAGGCCAGCCCGCCAGCGGTGAGCGGATTGACGATGAACATGTGGGCGGTGGCGTTGGCAGTGGCATTGTTCACCTGAAGCGGAATGTTCTGCGACCCCATGTGCAGCTTGCGCAGCGCGCTCGCCAACGCTAGCGGATCGCCGGTGATTTTAGCGCCGCCTTCGTCCGCGCCGTATTCCCGGGAGCGCGAAACCGCCATCTGGATGAGCATGGCGGCCAGCGGCGCAACAATCATCATGAACAGCAAGCTAAATATATTGCTACCCCCACCTTCTTCATCGCGATCACGGCCGCCGCCGAAGATAGCCGCCCATTGCGCCATGTATGCCAGATAGCTGATCGCGCCAGCGAGTGTTGCCGCGATGGTGCTCACCAGTATATCGCGGTTCTTCACGTGGGATAACTCGTGAGCCAAAACGCCGGTCAGCTCTCTTTTGTTGAGAATGCGCCGGATCCCATCAGTAACAGCGACCGCCGCATGCTGGGGATTTCGCCCGGTAGCAAAGGCATTGGGAGTGTCCTGGGGCAGAACGTAGACTTTGGGCATGGGCAATGCTGCCCGCTGCGTCAGATCTTGAACCAAGCCATAGAGTTCCGGGTCATCCTGAGCGGTCACTTCCTGACCGCCGTACATCTTGATGACGATTTTGTCGCTGAACCAATAGCTGAAAAAGTTCATGACACCGGCCATAACCAGCGCGATAACCGCGCCCTGGCTGCCACCTATGAGGTCGCCCGCCCAGACGAGCAACGCAGTAAGAACCGCGAGGAGAATCGTGGTACGAAAGGTATTCATAGCCTTCCCTCCCTTTGAGACGTATCCTAAGACATCAATAAGCTAAGTCAAGCTCGAACCAATTGACGTAAATTTGCGTCCGGCCAAGGCAAAAATCAAGCCCGCTACACAGGAAACAGTAAAGAATCTGTTATAATTTGAGAAGAAGGAGAAGATCATGCGTTTTGGAGTCGTTTTTCCCCAAACGGAAATCGGCAACGACCCGGCAGCAATTCGCGACCTCGCTCAAGCCGCCGAAGAATTGGGTTATCAGCACATTCTTGCCTATGACCACGTTATCGGGGCCAATCCCGCCAGCCGTCCCGGTTGGCGCGCGCCTTACACCCATCGGGACGCATTCCATGAGCCGTTTGTTCTTTTCGGATACCTGGCAGGCGTGACCAAGAAAATCGAGCTTGTCACCGGCATTATCATCCTGCCGCAGAGGCAAACCGTTCTGGTGGCCAAGCAGGCCGCAGCCTTGGATGTTCTAAGCGGTGGTCGTCTCCGCTTGGGTATCGGCATCGGCTGGAATCCGGTCGAATACGAAGCGCTCGGCGAAAACTTCAAGAACCGCGGCCGACGTTCCGAGGAACAAATTGAAGTGATGCGCAGGCTCTGGACTCATGAGTTGGTCAGCTTCGAGGGCAAGTGGCACAAAATCATCGACGCGGGATTGAATCCGCTGCCGATTCAGCGGCCGATTCCAATCTGGTTCGGCGGCACTGACGATCGCGCTTTGCGCCGGCTGGCCCACCTTGGCGACGGCTGGTTTCCTTTACTGCGACCCGATCATCAATGCCGTGAGATAATCGAAAAACTTCGTAGCTATACGCGTGAAGCGGGCCGTGATCCAAACCGTATGGGCGTGGAAGGCCGCGTCACCATCGGCCAGCATGAGCCGGAACAGTGGGCAAGCGAAATTCAGGCTTGGAAAGATTTGGGTGCGACCCATTTAACGGTAAACACAATGAAAGCCGGTCTCGCGCGGCCTTCGGACCACATCGAGGCGATCCGACGATTTCGAGCTGTGATCGATGCCTATTAATGAGAGGCGGTTTGGCATCTCTCGACCAATGTCTGTACGCGTTCAAACGGCTCGCCGCCTTTCTGCACGGCATCGCGGATCGCTTCGATGGCTCGAACCAGGTTCTGACCCATGGCTTGATAGACAGCTTCGAAAACTTTCAGATTCCTTAAATAAAGCAGGTAATGAATGAGAACGGCATTATTCATCGGCTGCTGTGAAAAACTGCGGAAGCGCCGCGAACCGCGTATGTGCGTCCGGTCTGCCCATTCCTTCTTGTACCTGCTGAAGACTTCCTCACGAAGGCGCAACTTATCTTCATAGGAAATTTCCCGGTTATAGAGCTCTGTCAGAGCTTCGGCCATTCCTTCGATGAATTCCGAAAATTCCAATTCTGCTTGCCAGTTTCGAATCGCTCTTTCATGCTCAGCGCTCCCGTCTCCGAATTTCACACGGAAGAAATCAATCGCGGCACGGCTGCCGACAAAGTTCGCGACGCTCTCGTTGAAATTGCCGGCGCCTTTCACATATAACGTGTTGTGAAAAAGCTCGTGAAAGACCACCTCCGCTAAGGTAACTTTGTCGTACTTGAGCAAGTGCCCCAGGAGGGGGTCGTCAAACCAGCCGAGCGTGCTGAACGCCGCAGAGGGACGAATACTGATATCGTAGCCATCGGCCCGGAGTCCTTCTGCGGCGGCTTCGGCGTCTTGCCTTGAGAAGTAACCCTTGTATGGGACCCGCCCGACAATGAGAAACCACCAAGTATAGGGTTTCAATTGAGTTTTCGGGGCGGCTGTCAAGATGTACGTCAGGTCTGGCCGATCGACGTAAGAATAACTCGCATAGCTGCCCCCGACATTGAGATTGAGCGTGGTCTGCGCATACTCCCGCACCGCGAGCACCAGCTGTAATTTTTCCTTCGTCTCTGATTCGACCCCCGGTCGGTCAAGGTACTGGACAATAGGCTCCCGCCGCCAAAGAATCTTTCCTTCCTCGTAGGCTGCCCGCATGACATAAAAGGGAGAGCAGCCCGAGATCGCTGAAACCAACACAAGGGCCATGAACATCACCCACCGCCATTGGGTGCGATTCGTTTTGGACAAAGAACGCGAACAAAATCGCTTGCCAGAAAAAATATTAGGCATGAACTCTAGGCGTCATATCATGCGCCACCTGCTTTAAGGCTTCGCGCTCATACTGGAGCTGATAGAGGCGGTGATAAATCCCTTTCTTCTCCATCAGCTGGCTATGAGATCCTATCTCGCGCACTTCGCCGTGATGCAGCACGATGATGCGGTCGGCGTTACGGATCGTCGAGAGCCGATGCGCTATGACGAGGCACGACCGATTTTTCATAACCTTGTCCAATGCATCCTGAATCAGAAGCTCGGTTTCCGTGTCGACGCTGGAAGTTGCCTCGTCCATGACCAAAATCTCAGGCTGAAATACGAGCACTCGCGCCAGTGACAGGAGCTGCCGTTGTCCTCCGGAAAAGTTGCTGCCGCGCTCGCGGACTTGGGCGTGGAGCCCATCAGGAAGTCGTTGAATAAACCTCTCGGCGTTGGCGAGGTGGGCGGCTTTCTCGATTCGCTCCATCGGGATCGAACGATCGCCGAGCGCAAGGTTAGCGAGCACATCTCCAGAAAAGAGAAATACATCCTGCAGGACCACTCCGATATGCTGTCGTAGCGCCTGCAGTTCCCAGTCGCGCACGTCGACTCCGCTGACCTTGATGGAGCCCTCTCGGATATCGTAGAAACGGTTAAGCAGCTTGATCGTGGTCGTCTTCCCAGAGCCCGTTGCCCCGACCAGCGCTACTTTCTCTCCCGGCTCAATCCGGAACGACACGCCTTTGAGTACTGGGTCATCCTGTTTGTAGTGAAACCACACATTGTCGAAAATCACCTCGCCACTGAACGGTTTTGGAATCACCCCTCTGTTAGGGTTCTCAATCGTTAAAGGCGTATCGAGAAGCTGAAAAATTCGCTCAGCCGAGGCCATAGCGGATTGCATGACAGCATACTTCTGGCTGAAGTCACGCAGCGGGACGAAAAAACGATTGATGTATTCCTTGAACGCGACCACTGTACCGATACCAATAACCGCCTGCAGGACCTCACCGCCACCATACCAAAGCAGAAGCGCCACACTCACCGAACCGGCGGCCTCGACCATGGAGTATAGGGCCGCTTCATAGAGATTGGAGAGGTGATAGGCATCTCGATGGGCCGAGTTGAGTTCTTCGAACTCACGATAGCTTTTCTCTTCCCGGGCGAACAGCTGAATCACGACCATCCCTGAGATCGCCTCGCCCAAATAGGCGTTAATCCGCGCTATCCGCTCGCGAATGTGACGGTAAGTCTGGCGCGCTTTGACCCGGAAGAAATTGATCGCCACCGCCATCGGTGGAATCAGCGCCAGCGAGACCAAAGCCAATCCCACATGGAGATAGAACATGATGCCGATGATCCAAATGACCATGACGAAGTCCGATATTAGCGTCATGACACCAGAGGAGAACATCTCCTGCAAAACATCGACGTCCGTCGTCATACGCGTCACCAGACGGCCCACCGGGTTACGGTCGAAGTAACTCATCGGCAGCTTCTGCACGTGGGAGAAGATCGCGACGCGCAAATCGGCGAGGCAGCGCTGCGCTACGAGCATGGAGATGTAATAGTGGAAGAACAGGGTGATTGTCTCTGCCACCACAGCGCCAAGGAAAAGGAGGCCCACACCTTGGAGCCCCTTCAGATCTCCGCCGCCGATAAATTGGTCGATGCCGATCTTCATAAGGTAGGGTTGCGCCAGACCGAAAGCCTGTTGCAGAGGCAGGAGCAGCATGGCTGTCCAGAATAGCCACTTGTAGGGGATGATAAAACTCCAGAGCCGCTTGATCAGACGCAGATCATAGGCTTTGCCAAGGATCTCTTCCTGTTGGGACGTCTCGGCCATCTGCCTATATCTGCTCCAGCTCCTCACTGAGCTGTTGCTGCTGGTAGAGTTCCGCGTAAACACCGCCACGATTGATCAGTTGCTCGTGATTGCCCCGCTCGATGATTCTTCCTTCGTCGAGGACCAGGATTTCGTCCGCCTCTTTCACCGCGGAGATCCTGTGCGAAATGATGAGACAGGTCTTCTTCTTGAGAATGGATCTGAGTCCCTGCAGAATTTCAGCTTCGGTTTGCGCGTCAACGCTGGAGAGACAATCGTCGAGTATGAGAACCGGTGGGTCCATCAGCAAGGCCCGCGCCAGTGTGGCCCGCTGTTTTTGACCTCCGGACAGCGTGACGCCGCGTTCGCCCACGACCGTATTCAGTCCCTGGGGAAAAATCTCCAAATCGCGATCCAGTTTGGCGACCCTCACGGCGCGACTCAATTCTTCATCAGTGACTTCGTCGCGGCCAAAGGCGAGATTACGTCGTAGCGACGTCGAAAAGAGAAACGGATCCTGGGGGACATAACCCAGAGACTTGCGCAGCTCGCATAGCGATAGCATCCGGATGTCTTGTCCATCGAGGAGAATTTCGCCGGACGACACATCAAATAGGCGCGGCACCAGTTGCGCCAGCGTGCTCTTCCCCGAACCGATGCGGCCCACCAATCCGACCGTCCGTCCGGCGGGCAACGAAAAGCTGATCTCTTCCACGGCGGCATGACCGTTCTGCTGTCGGTCATACGCAAAGGAAACGTTGCGGAACTTGATTCCTTCTTTCAACTCGCGGACCGGCAGCGCCGCTGGAGGACTGGCTATCTTCGGCGCGGTACTTAAAATCTCTTCGAGACGCTTCATTGCGGCTCGGCCTCGCTCGACCAGGGAAAGCATCCAGCCGAACGCAGCCATGGGCCACGCCAATACGTTGAGGTAGGCAATGAACGCAACGATATCCGCGACCAGCAAGTCGCCGCGAATCACCCGAATACCGCCATACCAGATGACGATGAGAACGGTCAGCGCATTGAAGCCTTGCATGATGGGTGTGATGATGCCGCGCATTCTCGCCAGTTCCAGGCTCTTTGCCTGAAAGTCCTCGTTCAGCGCGATAAACTGCCTGGTTTGAAACTCCTCTTGCGTATACGCCTTCACCACGTGCATTCCGCTGAGGTTTTCCTGGACGTGGCTACTGAGGACTGACATTTGCTGCTGAACCTGCAGTGAGCTTTTCAGGATCCTGCCGCGGAATTTTGCCACGGCAATGATCAGCAGCGGAAAAGGAACCATAGCCGCCAACGTCATACGGACATCCATCGAAAGCATCAAGGCGAGAGCGTAGACGACGTAGAGTGGTGCGTTGACAAAATTCAATATGCCGGGGCCGAGCATCACGCGCACGGCGGAGATATCGTTGATGACCCGAGACATTAAGTCACCGGTTCTTTGCGAGTGATAGAATGACAAAGGTAATTTTTCTAAATGGGCAAACAGGTCATTGCGAAGATCGTACTCGACATCACGGCCCGCGTTGAAGATCAGGGCTCTAGAGTAGGTCCGCACGATTCCCTGTACCACTGCCGCCCCTCCGATTACCGCAGCGTAAAACGTAACGTCGCGCACTGACCCGCCGCTTTCGATGATCCGCACGGCTTCGCGTATCCACCACGGGATCCACATCACTAACGTGGCCGTGCTGAGCAAACAGAGCCCGCCGATCAAATAGCGTCGCCGGTAGCGCCAAAAATAAGGTCTTAAGCGGCCCATAATCCTATCAAAATACTCTAGGGCACCCCGCTTCGCAAGGAAACAGTAGAAACGCTATCCCAAAGCGCTTGATCTTCGACCGTCGAAGCTGAGTGCTTGACAACCGGACAACCGTCTCTAATAAAGAGAAGTATGGCTCAAACTACGACAACCCGCCGCGACGATATCCGCAACATCGCGATCATCGCCCATGTCGATCACGGCAAAACCACGTTGGTTGACGCCTTATTGCACCAGAGCGGTATTTTTCGCGCCAACGAGCCGGTTATAGAGCGCGTGATGGATTCGCTGGATTTGGAACGGGAGCGGGGGATTACGATCCTAGCGAAGAACACGACGGTTCAGTACGGTCGCGTCAAGATCAATATCGTCGACACGCCGGGACACGCCGATTTCGGCGGCGAGGTGGAGCGCACCCTCGCCATGGTCGATGGAGTCATGCTTCTCGTGGATGCGTCCGAAGGTCCGCTGCCGCAGACGCGATTCGTTCTCAAAAAGGCGCTGGAGGC
>DASQUN010000724.1:0-12754 GCA_035641275.1 Candidatus Udaeobacter sp.
GGGAAGTATTCGAGGTCGGCAAAGGCTGGCGCGAGGCGGACGCCGACGTGGCGGAGGCGATCGACTATCTCGAATACTACGGTCGCGAGATGCTGCGCTTGAGCGCGCCACGCCTTACGCAGCAGATTCCCGGCGAAAGCAATGCCTACCTCTATGAGCCTCGGGGAGTTGCGGTGATCATTGCGCCGTGGAATTTTCCGCTCGCCATTCTGACGGGAATGACAGCGGCGGCCGTGGTCGCTGGGAATTGCGCTTTGGTGAAACCGGCTGAGCAGTCGCCGGTCACGGGCGCGTTGCTGGTCGAGATTTTGCGAGCGGCCGGCATGCCTGACGGTGCGTGCCAGTTGCTTCAAGGCGGCGGCGAATTGGGCGGTTATCTGGTGCGCCAACCCGCGGTTCATCTGATCGCCTTCACGGGCTCGCGGGAGGTCGGTTTGGAGATCCTGCGCACGGCTTATGACCATCAGCCGGGACAAGAACATGTGAAGCGGGTTGTCTGCGAGATGGGCGGCAAAAACGCCATCATCGTCGATGAGGACGCCGATCTCGATGAGGCTGTAGTGCATATTCTTGAATCGGCTTTCGGCTATCAGGGACAGAAGTGCTCGGCAGCCTCGCGTATCATTCTTATCGAAGAGATTCATGATGTCTTACTGGAACGGCTGGTCGAAGCGGTTCGAAGCCTCAAGATCGGTCCGCCGGAAAATCCACGAAATTTTATCGGACCGGTCATCGATCCCTCCGCGCACTCCAGAATCACTGATTATATCGAGTTGGGGAAACGAGAGGGGACGTCCGTGATCGAGAGAGCGGCTCCGACGGATGGTTACTTTGTCGGTCCGGCGATCTTCAGCGACATCGAGCCACATCACCGGTTGGCGAACGAGGAAATTTTTGGACCGGTGCTTGCCGTGATCAAAGCCAAAGATTTTAATACTGCTGTAGCCATCGCAAATCGATCGTCTTATGCCTTGACTGGCGGAATCTTCTCTCGCTCACCGGCGAATATAGAGAGAGCAAGGAAAGAGTTTAGGGTAGGAAATCTTTACATCAACCGCGGTATCACGGGCGCGATCGTCGAGCGCCAGCCTTTCGGCGGACTGAAGCTTTCAGGCATCGGCTCCAAAGCGGGCGGGCCTGATTATCTGCTCCAGTTTCTTGAGCCGCGGACGATCTCCGAAAACACTTTGCGCCACGGTTTTGTCGCGCCGGAAGAATTGAGGAAATAAGTAGCATCTTTCTCGCAGTTCATTATGGCTGCAACTTTGAAAAGTGTCCCTGCTTCTCCCTGCGATGCTCGAAAGGAGAGTTTTGTTACGCCTTACCGCGCGCCCTATTGGCTGCCCGGCGGCCACCTGCAAACGATCTATGCCTATTATCTCCCGCAGCTATCTTCGTCGCGATTCCGGCGCGAGCGCTGGGAGACGCCCGACGGAGACTTTATCGACCTGGATTGGATCGAAAAGTCAGCAGATAGTCCGAAGCTGGTGGCGCTCTTTCATGGGCTCGAGGGATGTTCGCGCAGTCACTATGCGCTCAGTCTGGCGAACGAGGTGCGCCGGCAAGGCTGGTGGAGTGTCATCGCGCATTTCCGCGGTTGCAGCGGTGAGTTCAATCTCTTGTCGCGCGGTTACCACGCGGGCGATTCGGCGGAGATCGATTGGATCTTGCGCAGTCTCAAAAAAGAGAATCCAAACAGCCGGCTGTACGGGGTTGGAATTTCCATGGGCGGAAATGATCTCTTGAAGTGGCTAGGGGAACAAGGAGATCGCGCTTTAGATGTTATCGATGGGGCCGTGGCTGTTTCGGCTCCCGTCGATCTGCAGATCGCTGCCGAGCAGCTGGATTTCGGGTGGAACAAGCTCATCTACACGAGGGATTTTCTTAGGACGATGAGAAAAAAAGTGCTGCATAAGATGATGACTCATGGATTGCCCTTGGACGCCAAAGCCGTACGAGCCGCCGCCACGTTTCGTGAATTTGACAATCTCTATACCGCTCCGATTCATGGCTTTAGAGATGCCAAAGATTACTGGATTCGCTCAAGCAGCAAACCCTGGCTTCGGAACATCCAAGTTCCCACTCTTCTGATCAACGCGCGCAACGATCCGTTCTTTCCCGGAGATTGTTTGCCGACACCCGAAGAGGTCTCTGATGCCGTCAGCCTCGAATACCCTGATTCCGGCGGCCATGTGGGATTCGTCTCAGGAAAATTTCCCGGTCACTTAGGATGGCTCCCTCGGCGAATCCTTGATTTCTTCGCGTGATTGCAGCCGTGAAACGCCGCGACCGCGACTACAGGCGACTGACGACCGTACTTGCTCGCTCTTTCCAGGACTGAGTGATGAGCTATGAAAATAGTTTCTTGTTCCAAGTTTCTTGTTCCTAGTTCCCCTCCCAACCTGAAACCAGAAACCTGAAACTAGATTCAGTCCTCGTTACTTAGTCTCAGCACTATTTATTTGATCACCTTGTGCGCTCGTGCCAGAATGCTCGGCGGAACCGTCAGCCCGATTTGCTTCGCCGCCTTAAGATGCATCACCAAATCAAACTTCTTCGGCTGCTCCACGGGCAGTTTCTCCTGGTTTTACTCGTTCTATCAACCTAGTAGCGGCCGTCGGACACGTCTGGAAAGTATTCCCGTATGACACATCAAGCGCCCAGCCTCCACTTGCCTGCAAGCTGAACCTTGTGTGATAGGAGAGGCTGTTATAAGATTTTTGGCACGAGGCATCATCATGCGTTACTCTGTGTTACTTGAGCCAGTAAACGAGCCTGACTTTCAGGGGTATTATTACGCCCATATTCCCACCCTTGACTTGACGACGCACGGCCAGGGCATAGAAGGGGCCCTTGCTGCGGCCCAAGAGCTAATCGAAGCCTGGATCGCGGAGAAGCGGGCACGAGGCGAAGCGATTCCCATTGAAACGAAGTCCTTGATCGCCCAGGTTGAAGTTCCCGATGCCCTACTCCGCCCGTGAGGTCCTCACAAAACTCATTCGCCAGACTGACAGCCATAAGGTGCTGCGTCACCGAGATGGAACGCAGACGTATGTGGCAATGCATCCCGGAACGCTTCCCACAGGAACCTTTCGCAAAATCCTTAAACAGGCAGATCTTAGCGAAGAGCAATTTCGCGCGTTGTAAAAACTCGGTATGATGAATTTATTCCGTTCTAAAAATCCTAGATCGGAATCCAAAACTGTTTTGTCGCCTTACCACCTCATCACTCCTCACCGAATCACCCTATCCGCCCTATCTGATCACGTTCAGGATTCGGCAAAATAACAACGCAATCACAATGCCAGAGGCATAGGCGGGCCTTGTGAGACCAAATCTTTTGAATTTCCTGCAAAATATTTCTGTGAAGTGTTGCTGTGGGCTTAAGACGCCAAGGCTTGTGTAGCTTATTTGATGCAGGACCGACGCAAGAATACATCTGCAGTTGGCAATTTGACTCGGGCTTCAAACCAGATGGCTTATGATGGTTTGCTAACTAAGAGTCCTTACCGTTCCTCGTGCAACGACATGGCAGTAGCGTTGAATTGAACAACACGACATCCGTAGTGACAAGTTGCAGGTCTCGTAGCTCCGCAATAGAATTTCAGCAAAGAAATCGCGAAGACATCTTTTGAGAGAACAAGGAGGATTCAAGATGGCAGTGACCATCAAAAAGATCGTGCTGTGGAGAAAAGAGGTCGAAAACAGGCCCGGAGCTCTTGCGAGCGCTCTTGCGTCGCTCGCCCGCGCAGGCGCAGACCTCCAGGTTGTGATGGCCTATCGCTATCCGGGCGAGGAGTCCAACGCTGCCATTGAATTGTACCCGGTTACGGCAAAGAAGTCCGTCGCTGCGGCACAGGAAGCCGGACTCATTGCATCGTCCATACCGGCTCTGCTAGTGGAGGGCGTTAACAAGCCTGGCCTCGGCCATGCGATTTCTCAAGCGCTTGCCGATGCAGGAATCAATATCGATTTCCTCGTGGGCCAGGTTGTGGGTAGAAAATATTCAGCTGCCCTTGGATTCGATTCCGAAGCAGACGCCACTGAAGCTGTTACTTTGATTCGAAAGGCAGCGGCCGCCAAAAAAAGGTAAACAATGCGATGCGGTCTCTTACTTGTTTATCTGCGGGAGAGCTAGCTCAGGTGGCGATCTTGAGATTTTGCCATTCCTTGATCGTTTAGACATATTTCTTACGGGCTGTGGCTTTCTCGAACCACACGACAAGCGATGTCGAGCCTACGGCCTTGCCGTTAATGACGAGCTGATCCGGGGCGACAACTACAACCTCAGCAACCTGAGGTTGAGTTACCGCCGCTCGGGTTACCTTTTTGGCTAAACGAATAACGACTGATCTATTGACCGCGACCACAATGGATGGATATACGAGAACGCTCTCTGCATTTGCCGCTGTTTCTTCTCTGGCGGGTAGGCTTCCTTCAGCGAGGAAAAAGGACATCAAAGCCAAGCCGCTGACTGCGAACCACTTCATCGCTATTTAGATGATAGAAAATTGAATCCGGCCCTGGCACTGACTAATCATTAGAGATGTACCCATAGTCCAACTTTAGGAGATCACTCTTTGTCCTTGGGCCCAAGCAACTAACCCATATCTTCCCACCCATATCTTCCCGTTAGCTTTACGAACCGACATTCTGCCAAATATTCCTCTCGGATTCCTTCCCTGTCTTTGCGAATGCGCACCAGGGTTTGAAGCTCTTTTTCACCCATCGGTAGTACCAGGTAGCCGGGTGTTCTTAATTGTTCAAGAAGCGGGCGGGGAATGCAGGGTGCGGCGGCGGAGATCACTACTGCGTCATAGGGAGCATGCTCCTCCCAGCCAAGTGTGCCATCCCCCGCTAGGACAGACACGTTCGTATGGCCAACGCTGGTTAAGTTAGCACGGGCTTTCAAGGCAAGTTCTTCCACTGCCTCAACGGAAAAGACCTCGGCACATAGCTCAGCCAGGACCGCCGCCGCGTAACCTGAACCGGTCCCTACTTCAAGCACTCGCTCCGTTCCTTTAAGTTCAAGCGCCTCAACCGTGAGCGCCACCATGTAAGGCTGCGAGATGGTCTGATCCGCACCGATAGGCAGGGGACGATCATCATACGCGTGGTCCCACAATTCGTTTTCAACGAACAGGTGACGCGGTACCCTAGCCATCGCCCACAGCACCCGAGGGTCTCTTATCCCCCTGACTACAAGCTGTTCCTGCACCATTCTTTCACGCGCCCGGACGTCGTCGAAGATCATTGCGGTCTTCCGATTCTGATTTTCGGATGCATTAGCACTATCAAATAAACCGTATTGGATCCCTGGATTGGATTCAACGATGACGCCGTAGGAATATTCATTATCATTTGCGATCACCCTTGACGATGAAAGCTGGAGCGAAGGGCGAGGCTGGAGGCCGCAGACGTAGACCGTAGAAGTTCTGTGAGGCCCGGACCCTTGGAATAAGCAGCGAACGGGGTTGGCAGGGTGGCCATTGAGGCAAAGACCGATCGGCTGCGGCTGGAAGCCTTGCCCCGAGGTCCACTTTCGGGGCAATCAGGCGAGCCTCGCTGATCAGCAATCAGTTGGTCCGATGGCGCCCGATCAAGGTGTGAAAACCTCATTGACGGAAGAAAATGTCGCGCCGGGTTTCGGCCCGCCGGAGATGACATAGATCGATTCCCCGACGATGGCCGCTCCCAACCCATGACGGGCCGTGGGCATGGGCGCCCAACGGTGCCACTGGTTCTTGGCAGGATCGAAAGACTCGGTTTGGTTGTGTGTACCCGAGTTCGATTCTCCCCCGAACACAAAAATCTGTCCTTTGAGAGATGCCGCAACAATCCCGCTTCGCACCGTTGGCATGGGCGCGCGCGAGCGCCACCCATCCGTGGCGGGATCGTACTCTTCATTGTCGGTTACGCTTTTATTGTGGCGGCCGTCAATGCGCCCGCCAATGACGTAGAGTTTTCCGTTAAGGACGCCGATGGCGTGATGGTCCCGGGGCGTCGGCATCGAGGCTCGTTTTATCCAGCTGTCTTGAACCGGGTTGTACGCTTCATTGGCGTTGGCATTTCTTCCATTCCTGCCAACGCCGCCGACGGCATAAATTTTTCCGTCACTCACACCGACAGCCAACGCGCCCCTTGGCGTTGGCATCGAAGCCCGGGCACGCCATTTGTCGGCAGCAGGATCATACTCGTAAACTGTATTCACGGATCCTTCACCCGAGGTATAGCCGCCGATCACATAGATTTTGCCGCCGACGACGGCGGCGCCGACGTGATGTAGCGGGCGCGGCAGCGATGCGCGGCGCCGCCAACTGTCCTTTGCGGGATCATATTCTTCGACTAGATCGCCGTTTTTCTCGTAACCTCCCATGACGTAGACCTTGCCGCCGAACTGGGCCGCTGCTACTTCGGTGCGCGCCGAAGGCATCGGAGCGCGAACCTCCCATTTGCCTGGCGGTGTGCCTCCAAAGGTTATCGATGCTGAGCAAAAGACCAACAGGAAGGTCCAGGCAAGCGATCGGTATGAGAAACTTTTTCGCAGCCGAGCGCCACGGCCTCGCTGTGAGGATTTAGGATGGATAGGGGTTCTCGATCGCATTCTTTTCCATGAGGGAGTGGAGGTCCACCATGGTCAAGGCGCAATATTTTGGCTCGTAACCTAATTTTTTCACGGTCATGCCTTGCTCCAAGATGCGCTGCAGAATCATGCGGTTCAGCGGGCCGTGCCCCATGCGTCCATCGTGCTGAATCAAATCCGCCTCTGCATGAGCAGTAAAGTAAACGGCCTGCTGCTTGCTCAAACCGTAGTGCGACATAAGAGCGGCCGCCCACTGTTTGGACCAATGGCCGAGGCTCTCCTCGTAGACGTGCATCCCCCAGAGTTCGATAATCGATCCGTCTTGAAACATGCGCCGGCAGTAATCGCTTATCGCTCGTCCTGCAGCGGAGGCGGGTTGCTCTAGCACCTCTGTCCGGGAAAGCCCCAAGGCCTTGGCCGTTTCGAGCAGGATCAAAGTGTGCCCGGGGGGTTTGGGCGATACTAACTCCTCAGCAATTTTTTCCGTAAAGGCTGGCAAGAGGTCGTAATTGCGGACGAAAAAAGGCAGGTGGACGTAGTAAGAGACCGCGTTGAGAGCCACAACTTCCATCGAGAATAAACCCCAATCTTTAAAGAAGCGGCGCATACAGGCAAGCGGTAGGCGCCCTTCTCTAAGCTGGGTCATGAACGGGCCGTGGTGGATCTTTCGCTCCCAATGGGAGTAGAGCTCTTGATACAGGTGGTCGACGTAGGCTTTGGCTTCGGCGGAATCCATGAGACTCAGTTTTGGGGCGGAAAAGTCGGCAACTAGAATGACTTAACGAGCCTTTACATAAAAGGAAATTTCTGTATTGTTAAAACTCAAAAGATCTCTCATGTCAATCACTGGGTGCTCGTCAATGGAGGCAAAATAATGGCAGCGCTAAGCGCCGAGCAATTTCTAAAGCAATTGTCGGATCATCGCGAGGCCTTTTGGGAAAAGATGACTGCCGAGCGTAAGAGTTATGGCGCGGAGAAACCTCTCACCCCAACAGTTGTTGTGCGAAGACTCCAGTTTGGCGTCGTTATGGAGCGAAAAGCGGCCGAAGTAAGCGCACCCTGGATTTCCCATCTGCCTGAGTTAGAACTGCAGCACTGTCTGTCTGAGTACGTGGCTAACGAACTGAAACACGCCTCTATTCTGCGAAACAGGATCGCTGAGCTCAAAGGCGACCCCGACGTCCTGTGGAACCAGCCACTGGAGGAGCTCAAAGAACTCTGGGATTTTCACGCCTCACTGAGTTCTTTTTGTGAGCTGTTTGCGAGCGTACAGTACGGCCATGAAGAGTTCTTTCCGCGAACTTCAAAATCGTTCATCGAACGGGTCGAGCCCATCGATCCGAAGACGGCTTCGATCTATCGCGATACATTGCTGGCCGATGAGGCTGGTCATGAGTGGCTCGCGCCAGAAATCTTGCGACGCTATGCGATCGATGCAACAACCCAACAGCGTTGCCTGGAAGCTTTAAAAAAGGGTTGCGAGCTCTTTGGGCGAGCGATTCAGAGTTTCAACCGCAGCATGGCTGCCTAACTGCCGAATCGGGTACGCGCTGCTCGGGTCTAGGGGGCGATTAATCCTGATGTGGTTCAGTCGATGGCCGGTTCTTATGGGAATCGATTAGTGTTTGGGCTCAATTCTCTTGCCGTAGGTCACTTCGCCTTTATCCACCCGGAGTGAAAAACCGCAATCAGGATTTGTGCAAGCCCAGGCTTTGAACACCACCGAAGCTCCGTCCTGCCCATAGTCCGATAACGGGATAAGCAGCCCATTGTTGCACTTTTGGCATTTCGGCAGGTCCATCGCCCACTCCTCCTTTCAGGCACCGAGACCAGCGAACCTCACGCCGGACACACCAAAATTTTATAGTATTGATTAGGGCTAAATCAAGGCAGCCTATCCGCGCGGCGATCTAGGCCCTGTCTTTCAGCGGGTTTAAAAAAGCAAGAGGGATAGCCGGTTCCTCGGCTATCCCTCTTCGAGCGATTAGAAAAGAAACGTTATTTTTTTTCGGTTTTCTTTTCCATCGTATCGCTCTTTTTCTCTTCTGCTTTAGCCTTCGTCTTATCTACGGAACTGGCGACCATCTTTCCGTCCTTCTCGGTATAGGAAACCTTAACCATGTCGCCTACTTTCACCTTTTCCAGCGCGCCCTTGGCGCTGCTGGACTCGGCGGTCAGCTTAAGGTCTTTATCTTTTGCCTTGACGTTCAGCGAGCCCGCCTTTGCATCCACAGATGTGACCTCTCCTGTCACACGGCTAGTCTTCGGCTTCTCGGATTTCTCTGTCTTCTTTTCCGTAGCAGGAGCCGCCGGCGTCGCTGGAGTTGTCTTTTTTTCCTGGGCGAAGCCGATGCTGCTGAAGGCTAGCGTGGTTAATGCAACGATCAAAACTCTAAGCGCGTTTTTCACAGTATCACCCCCTTTCGATCAGTTAGACGTATGGATTTGTAAATACTTCAATAGTTCAAAAAGCCTTATACGTTCGTTGCCTTCGATCGCCTGCCTGTCCTCATTTTCCTTACATGTTTTAGAACCCGGTCGGAACAGCGTTTTCAAACGGACGAACGTTCCGCCAGGCAAGGCGGAATGCCGTCATGCTGCAGCCAACTTGACTTCGAGAATCCGTCAGGACAATCCGTAAAAACGGCGGGCGTTCTCTGCCAGTAACTTTTGGCGAACGGCAGGAGAAATATCTTCGCGCTCGCTAAGGTAGCGAGCCGTCCCTTCCGTCCGGTCGGCGTGTGGGTAATCTGAGGAATATATAAAAAGATCCTCGCCGACCTCTGGCACGACGCGGCCAAGAAAGGATTCGTTTCCCTCACAGCCAAAGAAAATTCTACCTGATTTCAGATAATCGCTAGGCGGATGGCTGATCAAATCACGAGCCCCATAGCGCGGATTGTCAAAATGGTCGTCCATGCGTTCGATATGGGCCGGGACCCAGCTGATTCCTCCCTCAAGAAAGGCGAATTTCAGGTTATCATAATGATCCAGCAGCCCGGAACAGAGGACGCTCGTCAGACCGGCCATGATGGGAAAGATTCCGGCTAATACGCGGTTCGGAAAATGATGCTCAAACAGTTTGTCAACCACAGGAAATTGCAAGCTGAAATGAACGGCAATGGGCAACTTCAGCCGATTGGCTTCGGCAAAAAATGGCTCGTGATCAGGATGATCCAGCCGCTTGGCGCCTGCCGTGCCGTTAATCATCACCGCCGCCATGTCGAGATCTTTCATGCGCGCGAGTTCCTTTGCGGCACCTTCAGAATCCTGCAAGGAAGCCACGCCGACGCTCTTAAGCCTGTCGGGCGCCTGACGACAAACCTCGGCCAACCACGTGTTGTACGCCCGACAAACTCCATTCGCCAGGATTCCATCTGGCCACGCGTTGACGTGCAAAAGAAAGCTCGGATAAAGAAACTGCACGTCGATCGCCTCTTTGTCGAGATCATCAAGCCGCTCTTTGAGGTTGGTTAACGTCTGGCTGCCAAAGGACGCGCGGCGGGCCGATTGTATCGCTTTCCCCGGAGGCGCCGCCGTGCCCGGTGCGCCGGCACCTTTCATCGATGGTCTTCTGTAGGGCGTCTGGCCGTCAACGACCCAAAAATTGTGCCCTTGGTCATCTCGAAGCAGTCTGGGGCGGTAATTTCTGAGCGACGGTTCCATATACTTTTCGAAGATCTCTTCGGTCTCAAAAAAATGGCCGTCACCGTCGATAATCATGCCTGAACCTCTTTACGATATTTGATAGATTCGCCCCTGCTTGCCATCGCCTCTGCATGGTCATTTGGAACGCTGAGAGACGGCTTCAGGATTCAGACCAGCGGACCAGGGGTATGCCTTCTGGCTTTGACTGATTTTCGCGCTAACCATTAGTTCAGCGAACTTCACGCCGACCGCTTTGGTATTAATGACGGGCACTCCGATGGCGGGTTCTAGCTCGTCCGGTGTTACCACATAGGGATAGATCTTTCCCCCCAGTGGAATAATCGCCTGCGCGCCTTGTTGAACCAGCTCGCGGCCGGCAGCGACCGTACGCTCGATGACGATATCGTGGTACCCGGACAACTCGCCAGCATCGTAGAGGTTGATTGTTTTCATGCCAGATAGAAAAGCCGACATGCCATAGGTCTGAACCAGTCTCATCGTGTGTGGCATGTGGGTTTCCAATGGGACGATCACGCCGAAGCGGTCGCAGATCGACGCCGTGAAGTGGAGCGAAGCTCGCAGTAAGCCGATAACCGGAATACGCACGGCGAGGCGACTCGCTTCCACACCGGGATCGAAGGTGTTGCTCTGCATGACGGCGTCAAATCCCAGACGCTCGGCCTCGACCGCTTTCTTGACCAATGCCGGTGTCTCCAAAATATGATGCAAGCCGGACAGGGCTTTTCGCTCTTCCAAAACCCTCAGCACTTCGCCTCCGCCCAGGTCCTCGGGATAGGCCAGCTCAAAAGTTGTTCCGGGCGACGCATAGCTTTTCAGTAGCTTTACGATGTGATCTTCCAATTGCGGCGAATGGCGCTTGAACGAATGGTTCAGGAACATAATACGCATGGCTTAGCTCCTATCCGTGAGAGGCGGGTCGGCCTAGCACCTCTAACCGCCAAAGATCGTTCTCAGTTGTTTTGCGTAGTCGTTCATCTTTTCTGCCAGTGCCGGATTGACCGGCACCATTTTGATTTCTTTTATCGCCACCGGTTGCTCCGATGCAAGATCGACTCGAGCCACGGGTCGACCAAAAGCTTGATGGTGCTTCTGTCCATCGCGAGATAGAGCAAAATCGATGAGCAACTTTGCGGCATTCGGGTGTGAAGCTTGCGAGGCTAACCCGATTCCGACCATGATGGCCGGCGCCACACCAAGGGCCGTCCAATCGATGGGCGCGCCCTTTTCCTTCAAACGCTCGACCGAAGAGGCTGGAATATTGATGTCAAAAAGCCCTTCCCCTGCGGCGACGAGTTGCGCTAGAAGCTCGTGTCCCTCGCGCAGCGTCGGCTGCTGCTTGGCGAGGTCGCGCATGTATTTGAGGCCACGCTCGTGTCCCATGATTTGCAGCATGCCGGCAAACCAATCCGCCTTTGTTCCCTCCATCATCATCTTGCCTTTCCACTTGGGATCGAGCAGATCGTCGTAGCTTTTTGGCAGCATTCGTGGGGGCACTAGGCGAGTGTTATAGGCCAGGACATAGGGATTGTAGTATACCGTTGTCCAATAGGCTTCTTCTTTAAAATCCTTCGGATAGAAGCCGTTGGCTTGTGGGATATGACGCGCCAGCACGCCGGCGCGGTTAAAGATATGCATGCTGAATCGACCGTTTGAATCACATCGGCGAAGATCTTTTTGGCCCTCGCTTCAGTGAGGACTTTGGTCAGTAATTTTTCGCTCCCGGTGCGATTCAACTTGACCTTAACAAACGGGTAGCGCTTCTCAAACTCAGCCATCATGATGTGTGCCTCGCCCAAATTCATCGAAGCGTAGAATACGACTTCTCCTTCGCGCTTGGCGCCTTCGATGAGCGCATCGTTGCTTGCGGCGTCTACGATGGCGCCCGTTCCCAAGCATAACAGCACTAACGGAACGACTAGTGGAATGGAAGCGGCGATTCTCAATCGGATTTGGCGGATCTTCACAGCGCTTCAGCCGCTCAGCTAAACTCCGACTTTGGAGCTAGCTAACGATGCGATAAAACCATTTTGTTCCAGCTCGCGGATAAACCGGTCGTCGACAAATTGTTTGGCCTCGGCATCTTTGGCTTCGGGGAATTCTTTGGCCATGAAGTTCAGCAACGTCTGCAGGGCGGAAACCACCGGATAAGGAATGGGTGGCATGCCCGGTTGCGTGAGATCGTACGTCTCCTCCGCGACAGCACGATCCGAGATGCCGCTGTACTCGGCTTGGACCTGAACCGTAAACTCACGGTCCGTACGGTAGCGGTGCATACCTTCAATGTAGGCTTTGATGAAATTTTTCACGATCTCGGGATTCTTCTCAACGTAATCACGGCGCGCGGCGACCCCTCCAAGAGCGTAGTTCAAACCGTATTCGGCAAAGTCCACGAGAAACTTGCAGCCGCGCTTTTTCGCCTCGAGCGCTTCCGGCGGGGTGATGACCACGGCGTCGCATTTTCCGCTCATCATCGCTTCGATGCTTTCATGGCCACCGGCGGGG
>DASQUN010000725.1:0-6338 GCA_035641275.1 Candidatus Udaeobacter sp.
GCGATCGAACCGACGTTACCCGATCCTCGCGGACGGACAAGCACGACGCGTATGTTGGCTAACATAACTCGCTAGGCCTTGGGCGTGAGCAACCCTTTGAGCTCCTTGAACGACTTGAACCGTTTGAACCGTCACAACACAAGTTCAAATCGTTCGATCGGTTCGATCCGTTCAAGGTAGGCGCCCAGCTCTCACCATTTGGCAAACGGGCAATTCCTATTCTGCAAGATCACGCTCCGGCTTTTCGTGTCGAGTTGTTCGCGGTAATCAAAGATCTCGTTCATGATCGATTTGACATCTTTCACATGTTCGGCGCCAAAGATGTGGCCCAGTTCATGAATCAAGGCCAAGGCATCGTAATCGCGCTCGGCGTGCGGGCCCGCGTAGCGATATACCTTGTTGACGGTGGTGACCACGTAGCGGCCCAGTCCGTTTCGGCAATCGCCGATGCGATCGACGCGGGGGCGGCCACTCGCAACGTACCGACTGGTCGATTCTGCGGTAAAGACGATGATCAAATCGTAAGTTCCGTCTTTCTTCTCTTCCGGAAACTCTTGCTTGAGCTTCACCAGGAGGGCGGCAGTTGAAGGGATCCGCTCCTGCGCCGGCCAAGCTCCCGCGCTCTGTGTGTCAAAGCGAATAGCGAACTCACGCTCGAAAAAATCGGAGGCGGCTTCGACGAGTCCACGTAGCTCCTTCTCCCAGTGTGGATTCCGTGCTCGAAAGCTGGGATCGGCCAATGCCATTACGTGGACAATCCGCTTCGAAGGCTCGTCTTGAATGAGGCTGCAGGTAGAGAGGGCGACGAAGCTAAGGATGAAGCAGATTATCCGTCGGCGCATAGTCATCGGTTAGCACGGGAACGTCTTGATCGGGAAGCGAGCCGTCGTAATAGGCGAGACTGATATCTTGAATGGACTCCGGGAAAAGCCCCTTGTTGAGGGAGGTGGCTCGCTTGACGATTTCTTTGATATCCAAGCGCTGCTTGTCTTTCGTGGCAACAACGATGACATTCTGGATCGTGTCGATACTGACGTTGTCCGCCCGGCGCACCGCGAAGACGTAAGTCTGAGGGAAAATCCGGCGCTGCGTTTTGACGAACGCGCGGGCGATTTTTCCGGACGGGCCGGTGACGGCGCTGATGAGGTTGGCCACGACGATGCCGTTGGGCGCAAGCTTTCGCTGCACCAGCTCAAAAAACTCTTGCGTCGCCAAATGGAACGGCATCGCGTCCGCATAATACGCGTCCAGCAAAATGATGTCATACTGATTGGAAGCGCGCGTCAGGAAAAGCCGGCCATCCTGTGCGTGGAGACGCAGGGTTTTGCTTTCGCGCACACTGAAGTGATTTTTCGCGATCTGAATCACTTCGGGATCGATCTCGACCACATCGATTTCCAGAGACGGAAACTCCTTTTGCAACTTCTTCGGGATGGACCCCCCGCCGAGGCCGATAATCAGCATTCTCTTGGCATCGGGTCTGAAGGCAAAACCCAGCGACGTGTAGCGTGAATAAACCAAGCGTAGCGCCGTCGGATCTTTGATATTCATGGCGCTTTGCAAGGTGCGATCGAAGTACATATAACGCGCTTCGTCATCCTCTTCGACGCGAATCCGATGATAGAAACTATCCTTTTCCAAGAGCGTTTTGATTCTAGCCCATGCGATCGACGGCCAAGGCATGGCGATCGAGCCGATCACCGACAGCGCGGTCACGGCGCGACCCACGGCGACGCTACGCAGCCGGAGTAAAGGGACGACGAGCAGGGCCAAGCAGACCAACGTAATTCCCAGAGAATGAATGATGTTGCGCACGCCGATCAACGGGATCAAGTAAAAGGCGGTGAGCAGCGTGCCGAAGATGCTCCCGCACGTGGACACGGCGTAAAGGGTTCCGGCCGTGCTTCCCACCGTCGAGAGCGCGGTCGCGGCCAGCCGAATGGCGTAGGGTGAGATAGTCCCGAGGAAAATACCGGGCGGCAAGAAATAGATGGAGCTGGCGATCAAGGGATTTAGCCGGGTGCCAAAATCTATACCTGCGATCCACTCGTTCACAGTCGGATAGAGGAACGGCAGAAAGAAAATCAGAATCCCGGGAATAAGCAGTAGCGTAAACAAGCGACCATAGCTTGGCTCGCGCGCGGACAGCCAACCACCCCAATAATAACCTATGCTCAAGGCGGCCATGACCACGGAGATAAGGCTGCCCCAAACAAAAATGGAGCTGCCGAAATACGGCGCCAAGACGCGGCTGCCGACGATTTCCAAGCCCATCAAGACCGCGCCGCTTATGAAAACGATGATGTTGAGTAGAAGTCGCACCATACTTAACTCTCCCAGCCCCAACTATTTTCCTCGTCAACGAGCGTCATCTGTTCGAGCAAGTCTTCCGAAATTCCCTCGATGAACTGAGAAGGGCGGGATAGCACCATCCGTAACCCGCGGTCGAAGATCTTGATGGGATAGGTGATGAACAGATTTTCCTTAGCCCGGGTCGCGGCGACGTAAAGGAGCCGGCGCTCTTCTTCTAATTCCTCGTCGCTGTTGATGTTATAAAAGGAAGGAAATCGGCCTTCCAGCGCCCAGATAATGAAAACCGAATGCCACTCTAAACCTTTGGCCGAGTGAACAGTCGATAGGACCAGAGGTCCCTCATCCGGATCTACCGCCAATACGCCCGCGACGCTGTCATTGGGCGGCTCCAGCGCCATGTCGGTCAATAAGCGCTCTAGGCTCCGATAGCGTTCCGTAATCCCCAAAAAATGCTCCAAGTCTTTGAAGCGCTTCGGGTGATCCTCGGGATGATTGCGCTTGAGGATCGGGAGATAGTACTGCATCAGATACTGAACTTGCTCGACGGGCCGCTGCGCCTCGGCGGCAACCTGGAGCACCTGCGCCAGCGTTTTAAGTCCGTGGCCAACTTTGCCACGCGCGTCAAAGGAACGCAGCCGCTCTGCCGCCTGTTCTCCCTGTAGGACCCAACGCGTGATCTTCTGACTCGCCTGGGCTCCGACGCCTTCCAAAAGGAGCAGAACGCGATTCCATGAGACGGCATCCTGCGGGTTGGCAATGATTCGCAAATGAGCGAGCAGATCTTTGATATGGGTGGTCTCCATGAACTGGAATCCGCCTCTTTTGATGAACGGGATGTTATGGCGCGCGAGCTCCAGTTCTAAATCGAACGAATGAAAGCTGGATCGAAACAAAACCGCTATGTCCCAAAGCGGCACGCCTTGCTCTCTCAGCTCCAAAATCTTCTGACACACGAAGCGCGACTGCATGTGCTCGCTTTCCGCCTGGACTAAGATGGGCGTTTCACCTTCGCGCTTTCGCGTGTAGAGCCTTTTTTCGTAACGTTCGCGGGCTCGCTGAATAATTTCGTTCGTCAGATTTAGAATCGGCTGAGTGCTGCGGTAGTTCTCTTCGAGTTTGACGATTCGCGTTGCAGGAAAGGCTTCAGGGAAATCCATGATGTTGCGGAAGTTGGCGCCGCGGAAAGAGTAAATGCTCTGCGCGTCATCTCCCACTACCGCCACATTGTCATGGCCGCCGGCCAACAAGCGAACGATTCGGGCCTGAAGATAATTGGTGTCCTGGTATTCGTCGACCATGATGAAGCGGTAGCGCTCCGAAAGGCGCCGGCGAGCCTCTTCATGATTTGCCAACAGGTCCTTGAGCTTGGTTAACAAGTCGTCGTAGTCAAGCAACGTTTTAGTCGTCTTATACTCCACGTAACGCTCGTAGAGTCCCAAGAGTTCGTCGAGAAACTCGTACAGATGCGGATATTCACTTTCGATGAGGTTCGGCACCGTGATCTGCTTATTCAGCGCCATACTGAAGATTTCCGCTACGGTTTGCTTGCGCGGAAAACGTCTATCCTTATTGTTAAGTCCCATTTCCGTTCGAAGCACCTGAATGGCATCCTCGCTATCCGGACGGTCCATGATCGTGAAGGACGGTAACAGGTTGATCCTGCGTCCGAACTCCCGCAGCACCAAGTTGGCGAACGAATGAAAGGTTCCCCCGGCCACCTGGCTGCAGCGATTATCGATCAGCAGGCTCGCACGCCGAAGCATTTCTTCGGCGGCACGGCGGGTAAAGGTTAGCAGCAATATGGAACGAGGATCGACTCCGATATCGATCAAGTGTGCCACGCGATAGACGAGCGTCCGGGTTTTGCCCGTGCCGGCACCGGCGATGATCAATAGCGGGCCTTCCAACATAGTAGCCGCTTCATATTGAGCTTCGTTCAGCTCTTTCCGGTAGTCGAGCTTGGACGGGCGAGCAATAATCGGCGTCGTGCTTCTAAGTACGTAGTGTCTGGTCAAAGGAACTCCGTTTGTCGGGTAAATTACCTATTTTCGCTCACGCGGGCAAGCGATCTGCTGTTTTCTGGCTGGCGGTCGCTTCGGCGGCGTCTAACTGTTAGCTTCAACGTCACACTGAGAAAGGGACATCATTAGGTTGAAGAAACCATCTATGATACGCTCCACAGTGTGATCACGAGAAACCTGTCGGTTTCTAAAGCCATCGTCCTATGGATCGTTTGGATCGTTCCCTGGCTTGTACTCGTGACGACTAGCGCGGCGGCGCAACCGAAGGTCGAGGAGTTTGTCGACCCGGACTACGGCTACTTTTTCAGATACCCCGTGGAATGGAAGATCCGGACGCTGCCGGAAGGCAAGGCGAATCAAGACATTCGGGTCATACTGCAGGGACCCGGCGGCAGCTCCTTTACGGTCGTGGTGGAAAGGATCGGTCAGGTGACGACGCCGCAGCGTTTCGCATCAACCCCGGGCCGCAAAGAACGTGTGGAAGCGATGATGTCGCAGACCCTCGAGCAGACTTACAAGAGCATCTCGCGGAACATTAAAGCCAAGAGCATGGTCGTCGGCGAGCGTCACGATCTTTCAAACGAGTTGGGAATCAAATATTATTTGGCGACCCTTCACAATAGGGAAGCGGGCAAGCCCATTGTGGTCGCCGGCATTCATGCGCTGCCTTACGAAAAAGATTATTCGATCAATTTCGTCATGACGGCCTTTTGGACTCCGGCAGCCGGTCAGGAGCAGGAAATCCTGACCGCTATCTTCAATTCCTTCCGTCTGGCCGGCGAAAGCCGGACCGCGGAACCTGCGGAAAAGCCGCGTCCCCCAGCCGCGAAATAGCCCGATCCATGGTTCCATTCGGGAATGGTCGAAGCGGGCATGCAGATGGGCCCAGCGGGGGTCGACAAATCAAAAACTGAATTCCACCGGCGCGACTATGACCGAAGGTAGCACGTCCATTCCAGCCCATCTCCTCTAACCCCTTTTTGTGCAAGGATCAGTCGGGCACCCGCTTAAGCAGCTGTGTCAGTGGACTTGCCTGGCGCGGATTTTTTGCGTCGGATTTCTTAGGGACGAAGATCAGAAAGGATTGCCGGTCGAGAAAATCAAACTCCCGTTGCAGAACATAGCCGGCCTGCTCCATTTCCCGTTTGATGAACTCGCTCGGAGTATAGTGACCCCAAAGGCCTCCGAACCAGGCCCGGCGATCGAATTCGACGATACCTACCCGGCCGTCGGGACGGAGATATTTGCGTAAGTTGGAAAAATAGTTCACCCGGTTTGGAATATGGTGATAAGCGTCAACCGATAAGATGAGATCGACGCTGGCCGCGGGTAGCAAGGGATCTTCGGGTTTGGCGAGGATCACATCCACGTTGTTGGCGCCTTCTTCTTTGGCTCGTTTGGCTAGTAGATCGGTCATGTCCCGGTCGATGTCCACCGCATAAATCTTGCCTCCGGGACCGACAGCCTTCGCGAGATCGAAGGTAAAGTATCCGCTACCCGCTCCCAAATCGGCGACATGATCACCCGGGCGGATTTGCAGCGACTCGATGACTCTTTTCGGCTGCTGCCATTCGTCGCGGCTGAAGCCTTCATAGGCGCATTGTTTGAGCCTCGCGCAGCCGACAGCGAGCAGGAGAATCAGCACCGAATCCCAGCGATAGCTGCAGAAATTGGCTCTGTCTGAATCGGAATGGCTCGCCATTTCAACTTTGTGGCGGAGCGTTATGCGATCACTGAGACGTTTTTGCCAGCGCCCGGTTGACTTTGGCGCGGAGATCGAGGACATCGAACGGCTTACCGACAATATCGAAGGCACCGGAGTCCGTCGCTTTGTCGGCCAGCTGGCGGGTATTTAACGCGGTCAGCATGATGACCTCACAGCTGGGATGTATTGTCTTGATTTGCTTAAGTAATTCAATACCGTCGGTTTTAGGCAAGAGAACGTCCAACAAAACGACATTAGGCTTTTCTGTCCGCACCTTCGGCAGTGCAGCGTCTACAGAA
>DASQUN010000726.1:0-6256 GCA_035641275.1 Candidatus Udaeobacter sp.
AAGACCGTGCTTGAGCCGTCGATTTGGATAACCTGGGCCCCAACCAACTTCGGGAGAAAAGCTACAAGAGCGGTCAACGATATCAGCCAAGACCATTTTACCCCTCTTGTTTGCATAATTATCTCCTTTTTGAATTTCGTACCTATGTATTGTTACGGGAATGTTACCTAGACTTTAAGCTTATATGAACGAGCGCGCACGGGCTTCTACATCGCAACCTGACTCCTCTTTTTATAGTGCTCCTCATGTTCTTCAAACCCAATAGGGAAGGAAGGTAAATGCAATGTGAACTCAGGGTGAACAATTTGTTAAGAAAACTGGAAACGGGAGGGATTTAACGTTCTGTTAACATATAGGGTCCAGGACCTATCGCGGACAAACGGGTTTTCGGCTTCGACGGTTTTGTCTTGGGATAATTGATAAGAGCTAGATATTTGGTACTTAGCTCGCGCGACTTGTTAGACAGTTATCGGGTTTCTTTGGCTGCGGAAATCTCGAAAAACGCCTTTGAGTTTCGTTTAATGCTGTGATTAGATCGCCTTGACCGCAGGATAGGAGCTGGAGCAAAATCCTGCCGCCGAAACCCGTCAAACCATTTCTGCGATCAAGCTGGTAAGAAGGGATAGGAACATGGCCGGCGCAATGAAAATGTATGGCAAGCATCGCTTGCCGGGACGGCTATTTATCGTCGAAGGCATCGACGGGTCGGGCAAGAGTACTCAATTGTTGTTGTTGCAGAAGTGGCTTGAATCTGAAGGTTATGTTGTTTCCTTCAGCGAATGGAATTCGTCGCCGCTCGTGAAAGATGTGACCAAGCGCGGCAAGAAAAAACAAATGTTGACCCCAATGACGTTTAGTCTAATTCATGCTACGGACTTCGCGGACCGCACAGAGCACGACATTATTCCGCCGTTGAAGGCCGGCGCGGTCGTTTTGGCTGATCGTTATATCTATACCGCCTTTGCCCGCGATGTTGTACGAGGCGTGAGCTCAAAGTGGGTTCGAGACCTTTACGCATTTGCCGTCAGGCCCACGGTGGCATTTTACTTCCGCACTCCCTTAGATGTGGCCATGAAGAGAATTCTCGGCGGCAGAGACGCTCTCAAATATTATGAGGCGGGGATGGATTTGAGATTCAGTGACGACATCGAGGATAGCTTTCGCACTTTTCAAAGCCGTATTATAGACGAATACGAAAGAATGATTGAAGAGTTCGGCTTGGTTGTGGTTGACGCGACTCGTTCTATCGAAGACCAGCAAGCGGAAGTGAGAAAAATCGTGTCGCACGCTTTAGAAGGCACGAAAAAAACAAGGATCAGACGATGGCTCGATTTAGCTTCTTTGGCGAACCGCTCCCAGAGACAGACTTAGAAGAGCTCAAAGGCAAGCTTATTGTGCTTGAAGGAACCGACGGCGTAGGCCGGTCCACGCACATTGGCCTCCTTAAGCAATGGTTGGAGAATCATGGCCACGCTGTGTTGGATACGGGTATGACCCGTTCCGCATTGGCGGGAAAACGATTGAAGCAGGCCAAGGAGGGACACACCCTCGGCGGCATCACTATGAGCCTGTTCTACGCTACTGATTTCGCCGATAGGTTGGAAAACGAAATTATTCCGGCTTTGCGAGCTGGCTTTGTGGTTCTAACGGATCGCTACATCTATTCGCTGATGGCACGAGCCATTGTTCGTGGAGCCGATCCGGATTGGCTACGGGAAGTCTACGGTTTCGCGCTGAAACCGGACGCCATTTTCTATCTAAGGCTAAAGATCGATGATCTCGTTACCCGCGTTCTCCAGAGCACCGGGTTCGACTATTGGGAATCGGGAATGGATATGCATATGGGAGAAGACATGTACGAGAGCTTCGTGCGTTATCAGAGATGGCTGCTTACGGAGTTTGACAAAATGGTCGAAGTTTACGGGTTTAATGTGGTTGACGCTTCCGGCTCTGTCGAGGAAGTGTTTGAAGATCTACGCGATCGGGTTATGCGTGTGGTTGAGCGAGACGGGGATAAGGCTGAGCCCGGCCCTGTTGTGTGATTATTGCTCAACGGAGGTTGCTGCAGCGCCAACTGACGACTCACGAATTTTCTCCGCGCTCTCGATGGTATTGTCCACTGCGGCATTATTAGAGCGATGTTCCCTCTCCATTTCGGTGAGTAGAGCGCGACCGATGTTGGGATGGCTCGCGAGGAAATTCGGTTGCGTGATAAATTCTGCAACGAACTGTAAAAGTACGTGGCGGTCATGCCAGTGACCGAGTTCATCCTGAAGCCCTTTCAGCGCTTTGACCAACGGTTTAAGGGAAGTGTCTCCCAACTCAACCACCAGCTCAGCAAGGTAGCGCAGACGTTTGCCGGCAATGCGTAGGGCGTGAATTTTATCGACCTCATGCGTGTCTTTGGCCGCGGCGAGAGCCGCTTCCCACTCGGCCAATGCCTCATGGACACTCGCTCGTAAAGTATCATTCAGGGCACTAAAATCTTCGTTCTGTGCGACGGACTGGAGTAGCGCCTGAGTCTTGGTTACAAATGCCATAATATCGTATTGGGTCAGTTTCTCATGCGCACGGCTGATCTCGTTGGCGCGTTTTTCGTTCAAATATAGGCACATCTGATCCCAGGATTCTCGGATACGAGGACTATTTGTCGTCGCTTGTCTTTCCCGGACTAGACCGATGCTTACGTCCATATTTCGACAATCTCCAAGCGCTCGCCGAATGTTTCTCAGGGTGCGCATGAGTTTGCGGCTCTTGCCGGCTCTAGGCTTGGGAAAGAGGACTCGGAAAACCTGCTGAAGCCTTCGGCTCCATACTCGGGTATCGTGGATGGTATCCGGATGGTCGTTGACCAAGACTCTTGGGAAAAAAGAGACAAACTTTTCAAGGCGTTTTTGGGTGAGATCGAGGAGCCTAGTTTGTGGGGCAGCGGAATCGCGCGTGCTTCTTTCGGAATCGCCCATTTCACACTGCCATCTTCCCAGTTCGTTCCCCTAAGAGGCGAAGCTGCTTGGGCGTTAACATCCAATGAAGCGTGCCCGGTTTGCTCGGCGGAATAGCGTCGATCTCGATTCGACAAAGGCCGCCTTTTTTTAGAGCTAGGTCGATCTTTGAACCCTTCTTGCCTGCGATGAAGAACGAAGCGGTCTCACTCAGAAGTGGCTCGTGACCAACGAGCAGAAGGTGCGCTCGATTCTGGAACCGCGTGAGTCCAAAACTCAACTGTTCTACGGAACTTTCGGGAGTCAGTCCGGAAACTTCTTCAAGATGGGTTTCAAGACCCAGGGTCTCCGCCACGATGTCGGCTGTCTGGCGGGCGCGGATAAGAGGACTCGTGAGTAGGGCATCGAAGGGCACGTTCAAACGCCGCAGGCCCTTCGCAGCCCTGCGCATCCTTTTGACGCCTTTGGCGGTCAGCGGTCGGTCCCCGTCGGACTCGACTCCGGGCTCGTCCGCCGCGACAGCAATCCCATGACGCAAAAGATAAAGATTCATGACAAGAAGCCAGCCTCATACCGCGATTCTATCTCGCGATCAAGCTTCGAGAGTTTCTAAACCACGTGCCGCCAGTGATCAAGGAACAACGCAGCAAGCCTTCTGTCGATTTCGTCTCTGCCGTGACGATATACGGAAAGGACAGCGGAACTCCCACCGGTAGCCTGCATTGGATTTGGCATCGGCCAATTCTCGACCTTCACCTTGGTGGGAAGAGAAAGGCACTTCGTATGAGCCTCTCCAAACGAAACCACGAGATCGATATCTTTTAACGGGACTTGATCAACACTCTTAGAGGGGCTGTCAGCCAGTTTGACGCCAATCTCTTCTAAGACGCGGCGCACCTCCGGAGGTACGCGGCCCGGCGTGATCCCGGCGCTAAAGACGCGGGCTTTGGGCGGACTCATGTGCTTGGCCATGGATTCTGCCATGAGGCTTAGGCAAGCATTGTCCTCGCCCAAAAAAAGAATATTCTTTTCCAAATTGATGCGGCGCATGAAGTCCTCCTTCTATGGTAGTGCACGACTCGTTTTTGCCTGGCGAATCAACAACTTAACATTGAACACCTCTTGCAACAGAGTGCCCTTTGCGACTGCGCGCTCCATTTCGTCCTTGAGATTTACGGAGGCAATGCCTTCGATGCACAATGTCTTTGGGCCGGAAAGAGCGCACTTCACTTCTTTGACATTCTGTTCCCGCTTGTAGTCCAGAGCATCCGCGACCCGCAGAATCGCGCTGAGTTTTCGCACGATGTCCTGGTTGTTCGGCGAGAGTTGGCTGAAGCCGAGATGTTTGGGACTTGGATGGGCCTTGCGATGATAGCGGGCGACATTGGCGATCAGATCCAAATCTTCGTTGTTAAACGAACTGGGTCGCGAACTTTTGATCAGGTAATAGGAATGTTTGTGATGTTTAGGAGCAGCGATGAACGAGCCAATATCGTGCAACATGGCTGCAGCGCGTAGAATGCTGGCATGTTTTTCCTCGAGCTGATGCAGCTTTTGCAACTGATAGAAAAGACTCAGTGCGAGCTGCGCAACTTGGCGCCCATGGAGCGGATCGAAGTTATACTTCTGGCCGATTTGTTCCAGGGACTCGGCGTGTTCCGCATCCTGCTGTCCGGGCGCAGCGTTCGCGTAGTGTTTATGAAGGAGATCGACCATTAGGCCGTCGCGTAGGCCGCGCTGCGAAACGAAAATATAATCCAGCCCCAGCTGTGTCATGACTTCAAAAAGAACCATGCCGCCCGCGACGATGATATCCGCCCTTTTGGGATCCCCGCTGATAAGCGAAGCCCTTCGAGAAGTCGGTTCGCGTTTCAGTATGTCTAGTAGCGCTTTCAACCGAGGCAGACGAAGTACCGTCAGCGAGCCGACTTTAGTCTCACCCGTCATGCGCGTGTCGGTATCGGCCAGTGTGGTTATGGTTCCGGCGCTGCCGAAAACCATCGTGAATTTTTCCTTCCTGATTCGTCTAACGACTCTTTTGAGCTCCTTTTCGATGAAGTAACGGAGGCTCTTGAGTTCCTTGTGGCGCGGCGGGTCCGTCGCAAGAAAAGTCTCGGTCAAGCGTACCGCTCCGAGAGGCAGGCTAAACAGGCAATAGTTATTGGTTGCGTCGGCTATAGAGAGCTCGAGACTGCCTCCGCCAATGTCCAGGAACAGACCGAGGGGCAGGTGAAATTGAAGACCGCTCATGATCCCGAGACTGATGAGACGAGCTTCTTCCTCTTCAGGAAGAATTTCCAACGGCAGACCGATTTTCTTGCAGCGCGCAAGGAAGGAGCGGGAATCAGTCGCTTCTCGAAGGGCGGCCGTCCCGACGCAGCGCATCGCACGAATCTTGTGACGTTGCGCGATATCCTTAAATTCGCTGAGGGCCTTGAGGGCCGCCTCAAGAGCTTTTGGATCGAGCTTGCCGGTTTGAAAGACCCGATGCCCGAGCCGCACCGGGACGCGATCCTGGTATACGCTTCGGTAGTGCCGCCCGCGATCCACGACCGAAGCGACCTGGAATCGCATGGCGTTGCTGCCTATATCGGCGACTGCAAAGTGGTCCGGCATCCCTGGGTTCTTATCACACAGAATCTCGGCCGAAAAAGGAAAACGGGCGGCCCATCATTAAATCTAGGTTAAATTTTGACTACGCTTGAAAGCGGGCCCTCCGGCGTTGCGAATTGACGAAATCGAAGCGCTTGCGCTTAAATTCGCCCGACGACTTGCTGCGCGCGTCCCCGCGCATCGATGTGGTATTTCTACCGCAACACTCGAATGACTTACTCACCAGACTCCGTTTTCACCAGCCGCCCAGTTTTCACGGGCGGTGTAGATTATGGGCGGTCCAGCGCCGTGCCGACCGTGAGGCTTGCCGTCGTTTGTCGCGGCCACCCGAAAAGCTTGGGAATCAATCTTCCACGCCAATTGGGTGAGGGTACCGGCGGCGTCAAAGTCAATACGGGACAGGGACTCAGCCGCGTGACTGTCTCAGTGATGCTCGTCCTGACCAAGCGCCGAATGCCACGAATCCGCCGTGGAGTGAGAACGATGAGATCTATTCTCTCATCTTCTGCAACCTTGGCGATGCTTTGAGGGATTGGCCCCAGGAGAACACGTGTGGCAACCGACGCGACGTTTTTCATCGATCCTAGATAAGGCTCGATAAAGCGATTGAGGTCGAGCCTGGCTTCCGATAGGAGACGATCTAGAGGCCACGATCGACAATCCGGCGTGAAGACGGCAAGTTCGTCTGAACAGGGCTCCCA
>DASQUN010000727.1:0-3113 GCA_035641275.1 Candidatus Udaeobacter sp.
GGGGGAGTGGACAAAAATTTTCCAAGCTCGGCGCGCCGAGCCATTTGATTCACTCGACGACTTTGTCCGTCGTACCGGACTGGATGAAGGTATTCTCGGCAAGCTCGCTGAAGCCGGGGCGTTTGAAAGTTTCGACCTTGCCCGGCGCAATGCTCTCTGGAATGTGCGCCGTCTCGTCCACGTACGCAACGAGCCGCTATCGCTGCCCGCGCGGGAAATCACTCCTGGATTTGAAGCCTTGACTGCTTTCGAAGAAGTGCGATGGGACTATCGCACGAGTTCGCACAGCACGCGTCGCCACCCGCTTGAACCTCTGCGTCTCGCTCTGATCGACCAAGGACTTCCCGACGCTCGTACCGTAGCCAATATGAAAAATGGAGAGAGCATTCGTTACGCCGGCCTGGTGATCTGCCGCCAGCGACCGGGAACGGCCGGCGGTGTAGTCTTTATGACCCTCGAAGATGAAACCGGTTTTGTGAACGTCGTCGTATGGGAGAGCGTTTTTAACCGCTATGCCGTGCTTGCAAAGACTCTCAACTTTCTGGGAATTGCCGGAACTCTTCAGGTCGAAGATGGCATCGTCCATCTGGTTGCGGAGGCATTCTGGGAACCGAAAGTTAAACTTGCCCCCGCCACGATTCACAGCAGGGATTTTCATTAGCCTCACAAACCACGGATGACGTAAACGGCGAGCGGCCGACTGGCGGCTTGCGCTTTACTTCGGTATTTATCCGACGGCGGCGTTCGCCAGCGTGTCGGTCTTTTCCACTCGCGCTTTGAGCCGAGGATAAAAACGCAACGGATTATCCCAAAAGATTTTCCGCTTCAACTCGCCACTCACGTCTTTGCGATTGATCAGATTGGGAATGTCGTGGCTGAAGTCGCGCTGATCGCGCTCGTGCGGATAGTCCGAAGCCCAGATCAGCGCGTTCTCGTTGGCGACCTGAGCCGCCAGGGGCAGGGCCGATTCCTCGACTTCCACGGCGAAAAAGATGTTGCCTTTCTTGACGTAATCGCTCGGCTTTAGCTTGCAGCGCGGGGAGTAGTGGCCCTTGCGTTCTTGTTCCTCGTCCATCCGATCCATCATGTACGGAACCCAGCCGACGCCACACTCGATGCAACCGAAGCGAAAGTTCGGAAACAGCTCGAAGATCCCTTCGAACATCATGCTGACGAATTGACGCATCTGGGCGAAGGGATGCTCTAAAGTATGGGCGATCGTGAAATTGCCCAAGAGATCGAGACCGAGCGCGGGCATGCTCAAGCCGCCATGTGTGGATATCGGCACGTCGAGTTTCTGCGCTTCTTCCCAGAGGGGATAGAACTCCGGTCCGCTGAAAAGCCGGCCGCCGGGCGCCACCGCGGGCAGAACCGCGCCGACCATTCCCAGATCGCTCACCGCGCGCCGCAGCTCCTTCACGGCTTCGGAGATGTCTTGCACGGGCAGTAACGCAACGCCAACCAGCCGTGGGCTGACGTTCATGAACTTGTGATAGAGCCAGTCGTTGTACGCGCGCGCCATGCAGATCGCCCAGTCTTTGTCTTGAATGGCAGCGTGAGTCAAGCCCTGCGTTGGGTAGAGAACGGTAAGTTCAATCCGATTCTTATCAAGAAAATTCAACCAGTCCTTTGCATTCGGCCCCGTGCCTCCCCCAGCCCAGCCACCGGGTTGCCGCAAGGAGCGGAGGTATCCGTCCATCGTCAGTCCAGGCCAGAATGAGTAGCTCTTGTGCCACTCCAGATCTCGATAGGGAGGGCCGATAAACTCTCGTAGCTCGTCGTCCAGCTCCATGACATGACCGTCGGCGTCGATGATTCTGTAATCAGCCATTTGTGCAACCTCCAGTATTACTTGCAATTAATTTAAAGAATACCATTAGCAGTGCCATCGTGCGGTGACTCAAGTATTTCTCGTGTTTTCCGTGAACAGCTCGTCAACCGTCAAGGGCCGCGCCAGCATGCCTTGCTGCTCGGCGAAAAGGATCATGTTTTGAATGTCATGATAATTTTCTTTGAACCCCTGGTAGAATGGATGCTTGCCAAAAAATTTTCTTTCTTCTTCCAGATAAGACCGACCCCAGGCAAAGCTCAAGCGATGGGGTTGCTGCATGAAATCATCGTAAGCGCAGCGCGACGCCATGAAGGCTTCGAACAAACTCGTCGCGACCCAGGGATCGTTCTTCAGGATGTCCGTTTTGATAATGATCGGGTGCATGATCGGGAAGATTTTGGTCTTTTGGTAATATTCGCGCTCGTCCTTCTCAAAGTCGGGAAATAGCCGCTCGACCGTGCCCTCGCCCCGAATCCACGCTTCGGGCAGATCCGGCTCCGCCTCGGCATCGACTTTTCCTTGCAGTAAGAGATCTTCCAATCTCCACTTGCCTTCCGCCTGCTCGACTTTGATAGACCCGGGGAGCCTCGATCCGACCGGCTCTTTGTTAATGATGATCCAGGTAACGCTCGTCACCGGCAAGTTATAGGTATTGTGAAACATCCCCTTGGTAATCAAAGCCAAAGTATTCTCGTAAGTCCGCAGGCCGATTCGCGCGCCCTGCAAATCAGAGGGTCTTTTGATGCCGGAGCCGGCGCGAACGAAGCAGAACTTGTGCGTGAACATCCGGCGCGGGAAGAAGGGAATGGCGTGAAACCAGCCGACGTCCTGACTCTTCGCGACCAAGTAGGATGACATGGAGAACTCGCACGCGTCGTATTCGCCGTACTGATACATGCGCTGATGGCGTATGCCGCTTTCTACGGTAATGAGATTGAGATCGACGCCTTCGGCTCGAACCTTTCCTTCGCGAAGAGGTTGGAGGTAATCGTACTTGTCGCAGGCAACCGTGAGCTTGAGTTTGGCCATTGGCGATTCCTCTGATTGTCGGACGAAGCTGTACAGTTACGATATTTCAGCTTCTCGATCCAGTCAACGAGCGGAGGAGAAATATAGAGAATCGGCGCGTTGACACGTTCAGAACTCGGGTGTTAAACGGTCATGAGCAGAAGAGGGGAGATGCCATGCGATTCAAAGATAAGTCGGTCATCATTACCGGCGGCGGAGGCAAGATCGGGAAAGCCTACGCGATGGCCTTTGCCAAAGAGGGTGCCAAAGTTTC
>DASQUN010000728.1:0-5747 GCA_035641275.1 Candidatus Udaeobacter sp.
TAATGCGCCTTTGCGCCTCCCATCATGCCCTGGCGCCACCAATTCCAGATCACGCCCTGAGAAGGTTTTGCATCAGACCGGTTATAACCATAGAACGGTCCAGCCGGCAGATCGTAATAGAACTGGGCTCGGTTGGCGGCGAGCTGCGCCTGCAACCCGTCAAATACCTCCTTGGGCAACCCGTCCGGATTGGCCGCGGTCTTTACCATTAGCGGCGGCACTGCGCTGATGATCACCGCTTTTGCCACCCGGCTTTCGCCGTGGCGCGCCAGGTAATGCACCACTTCGCCGCCGCCGGTCGAGTGGCCGACATGCACCGCCCCCTTGAGGTCGAGATGTTCGGTCAGCACCGCTAGGTCGTCCGCGTAATGATCCATGTCATGGCCGCCACCGGTCTGGGTCGAGCGGCCATGGCCGCGCCGGTCGTGGGCTATGACGCGATAGCCGTGTTTGAGGAAGAACAGCATCTGCGCGTCCCAGTAATCGACCGACAGCGGCCAACCATGGCTGAAGACGATGGGCTGTCCGCTGCCCCAGTCCTTGTAATAGATCTCGATATCGCCGGAATTTTCTTTGCCGACTGTAACGTAAGGCATAGGACTCTCCCTTTTATGTGAATGATTTGCTGCGAATTTTGTAGGATGCGAGGAAACGAGAGCAATGTTTGTGCCGGAACAGATGAATGTCCGGAATATCTAAAAATCTTAAAGATCACGACACTCTCAGAAGTGCAACTCAGCTGCGGACGGAGCGTGACGAAGAATCCCACGACCAATTATCGGCACGTGACGAAATATCGCCTCTAACTAAGTCCGGATCACGCGAAGCCGCCATCGAATCTTCAGGCTCGCGTCCGACGTGCGCTTTAGACAACCGCCTACTTGATGTCTCACTCCTGCCATCCTCCCCCAAGAGCTTTGTAGAGCTGAACCAGGGACAACAGCTCACTAAGCCTGGTTTGAGCCAGATTCAATTCAGCATCAAACAAGTCGCGGTCAGCATCCAGGGCATTGAGGAGCGTATCGACCCGCCCCGGTATCTCATGTAGGCCAGGCGTTTTCGGTCTTGTAACGCAGTGACCAGCAACTCCCGCTGAGCGCGGATCTCCTTGACTTTCGGATACTGGACGAGCGCATCTGAGACATCGCGGAATCCTGTTTGAATGGCCTTTTCGTATTGTGCAGCGCGCTCCGCTGCTCTGCCTCGGAGAGGCTGAACATCGAATCTCGTTAGAGGCGACGATTCGGCAAATTGCCGAGAAATCGGCAGCGGATGTTCGTCCCCACTCGGCGCGCGACTGGTTTGCGCCTTCTGAGAGTCTGATGTTAGTTACACTTATTGGAATACCGCACGCCAGAGAGTTGATGGCACACGCGTTGCTCAAGTCCCCTGCATCATATGGCGCAGGAGATAATCGCCGACCATGGGCGAGGTGCCGAATGACTCTTCGGCTGGGCGCGTCGCCAATCGCAAGGTAGCGAAGATCGCCAACCGCCGCTCATCAACCATGATCTAAGAAGTTCGAGGAGGGAGCACCCGATGAGTCAGTTTGTCGGAAAAGTTGCTTTGATCACTGGCGGCAATGCCGGCATTGGCCGTGCCGCCGCAATCGAGTTTGCCAAACAGGGCGCGAAGGTCGTCATCAGCGGACGCCGCGAGAAAGAAGGCCAAGACGTTATCGCCGAGATCAAAACCTTAGGCGGCGAAGCGATCTTCGTCAAAACCGACGTCTCGAAAGCGAGCGATGTCAAAGTAATGATCGAACAGACGCTGGCGACATTTGGCCGGCTCGATTTTGCCTTCAACAACGCCGGCATCGAGCAGTTGCTGACACCGCTTCCCGATCAGACCGAAGAGAGCTACGACCAGATCATGGACATCAACGTCAAAGGGGTTTGGCTATCGCTAAAGTACGAGATTCCGGCGATGCTGAAGACCGGCGGCGGTGCCATCGTCAACAACTCTTCCGCTGCGGGACTGATCGGCCTTGCCGGGGTTCCGGTTTACGTTGCCAGTAAACACGCCGTCAACGGGCTGACCAAATCGGTCGCGCTGGAATACGCCAAACAGAACGTTCGAGTCAATGCCGTCGCGCCCGGGGCGATTGAGACCCGAATGTATCGCGACTTTGCAGCTACGCCTGAAGTGAAGCAGGCGATGGATAGCGCGACTCCCATCGGCCGCGTCGGCCAGCCGGAAGAGATCGCAAGCATCGTCGTCTGGCTATGTTCCGCGGGCGCATCATTCACTACGGGACAGATATTCCCGATCGATGGCGGTTACACTGCCCAGTAATTCAAACCACCGGTCAAAAATTGAAATCACCAAAGCAAACGGCAGCAGATCGAACGGAGGCTTTATGCCAACACGGAAAGCAGAAGCAGAATGGAAAGGCAATCTGGCCGAAGGCAGCGGCCGGCTGAAAGTGGGCAGCGGCGCCTTCGACGGCCCGTATTCGTTCAAGTCCCGATTTGAAGAAGGCCAATCGGCCACCAACCCGGAAGAGTTGATCGGCGCGGCCCACGCCGGGTGCTTCACGATGGCGCTGACCGCGCAGCTTTCGCGCGCAGGCATCACGCCGACGAGCATCCACACCGGCGCGAAAGTGAAGCTGGAAAAGGTCGGCGAAGGGTTTTCGATCAGAACGATCGATCTGGAGACCGAAGCTGACATTCCCGGCGTTGACGACGCGACATTTCAAAAATATGCGCTGGACGCTAAACAGAACTGTCCCGTGTCGAAGGCGCTGGCCGGAACGGAAATTCACCTGAACGCAAAGCTGCTTTAGTAAATTAAATACGGCGACGCTTAGAAGCCATGAGCGAAATGCTTCCGATCATTTACTTGACCAGGCACGGTGAGACGGCGTGGAGCCTGTCGGGCCAACACACGGGACTTACCGATCTGCCGCTGACAGAGCGCGGCGAACGTAACGCCCGGCGGCTCGGAGAACGGTTGAAAGGACTAACTTTCACCAAGGTGCTGACCAGCCCCTTGCAGCGCGCCGCGCGGACCTGCGAGCTGGCCGGCTTCGGGGCCGTCGCTGAAGTCGATAGCGATCTGCTCGAATGGAACTACGGCGAATATGAAGGCCGCCGCACTGCCGAGATCCTTGCTGAGCGACCAGACTGGCAATTGTTCCGCGATGGCTGCCCTGGAGGGGAGTCGCCGCAGCAGGCCGCCGCGCGGGCCGACCGGGTGGTAAGTCGTTTGCGCGCCATCCACGGGGACGTGCTGCTTTTTTCCAGCGGGCATTTCCTGCGGATGCTCGGCGCTCGCTGGCTGGGGCTCGAGCCGGCGGCCGGTAGATACTTCCTGCTGAGTACGGCGAGTCTGGGCATGTTGGCCTATGAACATAATAGCTTGTCCGAACCAGTGATCCGACTGTGGAACGATACTCGCCATGTGGAGACGTAGGCGGATGCAGCATTCCGAAACCGGTAATGATTTACGGAGCGGGTTCCTTCTCCCTGAGGAGAATGTGTCGTAATGTCATTCTGATGAGAGGCGCAGCCGAAGAATCTCGACTTTGTAACAGCCTGAAAATTCGAGATGCTTCGCGGAGTTTGTCAGTCTCTTAGGGAAGTGATTTAGGACCTCGATCACGCCGTCACCTGTCGGCAACGGCACATCAACTTGTTTGATGCAAATCAATGTGGGGCACCAATACAGTCGCCGGATTCATGAAGACAAACGTCGCGCGCAGGACCGCATGCGCACTGTTTACGGTTTTGCTTGCCGCTTGCGCCACCAATCCGTACTACAACCCCGCCAAGCCGCATCACACGCCGGAAGGTTTCAGGAACCGCTACCCTCACGCAGAGAAGGGCAGCTTCTGGAAATGGAAACTCGAACAGTGGGGGAATGACCGGCCACAGATGCCGGCCGGCGGTTGGGCCTTTCCCGTCCTCCAGCCTGACGTTGCGTTCATCAAGTCTAATCGCTCGGTCGACACGCTCACCTGGATCGGGCACGCGAGCTTTCTGCTGCAGCTCGATGGGCTGAACATCCTCATTGACCCGCATCTGACGAATCGAGCCTCGCCGGTGTCGTTCGCCGGTCCCAAGCGGATCACAACGCCCGCGCTCGATTTCGCGGATCTGCCCCACATCGACATAGTGGTCGTCTCGCACAATCACTACGATCATATGGATAAGGAGACTCTAAGGCGGCTGGCGGCGCAGCCGGGCGGACCGCCGCGTTACTTCGTGGGGCTCGGGCTGAAGCGCTGGTTCGAGGCGCACGGCATCGAAACCGCGGTCGAGCTCGACTGGTGGGATAGCCGCGCCGTGAACGGAGTAACGCTCCACTTCGTTCCGACCCAGCACTGGAGCAAGCGAACATTGTGGGACGAGAATCAGACTTTATGGGGTGGCTGGATGATCGAGTCACCGCGCTTTCGCTTCCTTCACGCCGGTGATTCGGGCTACTCGCGCGATTTTGCCGACATTCGCCAACGGTTCGGCCCGATCGATCTTGCTGCGCTTCCCGTGGGCGGCTACGCGCCGCGTTGGTTCATGGAGATCAATCACCTGGATCCGGACGAGGCGGTCGCAGCTCACAAAGATCTTGGTGCCCGCTTTTCGGTCGGGATGCACTGGGGAACGTTTGCCGATCTTACCGATGAGTTGCTCGACGAACCGCCGAAGCGGCTCGCGGAGGCGCTAGCCCGCGACCAGATATCGTCTCAGCATTTTTTCCTCATGCAGCACGGCGAGACGCGGCTGCTCAACCGCGAGAGCAGTGATTCGCTTACGGTGTGGCCGGCGGGCAGGGTGGGGACAACACCCTTGTCCGGGCCAAGTGAATTTTTAAGCAGAGGAATGTGATGAAACTATCGAGAATCGTTTGGCTCGCTCTTGTCGGCCTTCTCTATTGGTTGGCCACCGCGCACGTGCAAGTCGCGCGTGGCCCAGGCGGCTCAGACTCGATTCCAATTTCGCGCGCGACAACGTCCCCTTCGCCGACACCGGCTTCGGTCGAAGCGCCGTTGAGAAAGCCACCCAGCGTTGTTTCAGGAGTAGTGTCGGTGGATCGCGGTCGGTGGTCCCAGACGGTGCAGCGAATCACATATGCAAGTTCCGTCGACCACACGAGCCAGCCGGCGATGTTCTACAAGGCGGGCAACGACGAGCCCCGGCCGCTGCTCGTTGCCCTCCATTCGTGGAGCTCCGACTATCAGCAACCGCAGAGCGCGATCTATGCCGACTGGGCCATCGCGAACGGCTGGAATTTCATCCACCCAAACTTCCGTGGCCCAAACGTCAGACCCGCTGCGACCGGTTCAGAGTTGGTCATCAACGATGTGCTGAGCGCCATCGATTATGCAAGGCAGAAGGCACGAGTCGATGACAGGCGGATCTACGCCGTGGGGTGGTCAGGCGGCGGCCACCTCGCATTGCTGTTGGCTGCGCACTCGCCTGAGGTCTGGGCGGGAGTTTCGGCCTGGGTGGCTATCTCCGATCTGAACGCCTGGTACAGCGAGAGCCGGAAGCGTGGAACCAAGTACGCGCGCGAAATCGCGGCGTCCTGCGGCGGTGCGCCGGATACCAACCCTACCGCGGCCGCGGAATGCCGGAAGAGGTCGCCGCTGATGCATCTCGAGAATGCGAGGAACGTTCCGGTCGATATCAATCACGGCATCAGGGATGGGCATGACGGTCCGGTGCCTGTCGGTCAATCGGTTCGCGCATTCAATCTCCTGGCGGAGTCAAGTGGTCGCCTATCCGAGGAGGAAATCGATTACA
>DASQUN010000729.1:0-6804 GCA_035641275.1 Candidatus Udaeobacter sp.
ACCGGATAATTGCCAGCGCGAACGATCAGATCGAGCGTGCGATTCACAGACACCGAATGAACCCGAACCAGAACTTCGCCTGCGAGCGGTGCCGGTGTCGGAAAATCCTCTAGACGCAATACTTCGGGACCGCCGAAATCCTTAATGACAATAGCCTTCATCTGCGCTGCGGTTGAGATAAGTCGGTCACAATCGTGGGTCGAGCCGGCAAGCGATGGTTTTGTTTCGGGCGCTAACGGCCGAGGGTTTTGAAGAATCCCTCTTTCTCGAGCTCATTGTAGATCGTGGGATCGATAAACTCTTCAGCTTTGCGCCCCTTCGCCCTGGGATCGGTCTCGGCAGTCGATGTGATGAGAGTCTCGATGGCTTTGACGGGTAGTCTCGGCGGTCTTTCGATAAAGTTTGTGGCGTACTCGTACGAAGATGCCAAGGTTTCGCGATCTTGAGTACGCGTCCACTTCCCAATGACTTTCATCGCCAGTTCCTTATCGCGAAACAGGCGATCCACCGCCTCGCTATAAGCCATCAGATATCGCTTCACGGTTTCCCGATCCTTACTAATGGTCGAACGGGTCGAAACGAGACTCGTGGTTGGGTAATCGACCCCTTTCTTTCGCGAAATTCGCCAGCATGACAAAGCCAGCTTTCTTGGCCTTAAAATCGCCGGGCGAGGACAGAATTCCCCCTTGAACCACTCCAGCCTGCATTCCCGCCAGGATTTCCGGCTGCCCTCCCATTTGGAGGATTTTTACTTGGCGATCCGGTTCTAGCCCCCACTTTTTTAGCAAAAAGCGCAAAGTGACGTCCGTAGAGGCGCCATAGCGCGTAATCCCGACGGCTTTGCCCTTTAGGTCTTCTTGCCTTTTGATCGATGGCTGGACGAAGAGATAGAAAGATGGAACATTCACCACACCGCCAACAACCACAATGTCACCGCCTGCAAGATTCACGTTGACAATATTGCCGCCAGCCAAAGCCAGGGTGAATTCTCCGGCGATAATCGCTTGAGCAACTCTGCTTCCTCCGGCCACGTACACGGGATCGACATAAAGGCCATGCTTTTCAAATAGGTTTGCATCCTTGGCGAGATAAAAGCCTGTCTGCGTGGCGCTAATAGCGCTGTAGGCAACGGCGATCCGTTTGGTCTGAGCATCCAGGGGTGCGGTCACAAAGAGCAGCAAGAAAAGCGTCGAAACAATCTCTAATTGTTTCATAGAGCATCCCAGTTTGACAGCCGCGGAGTCCGAATATCTGAGAGCTCTCATAACATAGAACAAGCGCTTCTCCAATGAAAGGTGAACGTTTGACATAAGCTCGCAACCACAATAAATGAATGCCTGAACTGGATCGCATTTCCACATAAACGCTATAAAGGAGCATACAAACGTGCCAGCAAGAATCGCAGATCTCCAGGCTCAAAGTGAGAGTTGGAACGTTCGTTTAGTAGCGCACCATGATTTAAACGGCCACGGCGACGGCATGCAGCTGCTCAAACATGGCCGTTACGTCTATGTGGCTCACCTCGGGACGTCGCCCATGGCGCTGACGATTGTTGATGCTGCGGATCCCACAGACCCGAGAGTGGTAAAGCAGATGCCGCATCCGGACAACACACACGCCCACAAGGTGCAAATCGCCGGTACTATTTTGATTCAGAATCAGGAACGCCCTTATTTTGACAAGTCGATCGCCGCCAGCGTGCCGAACGAGGCCGGCATCCGTATTTACAGCATTGAAAATCCAGCCGAGCCGCGCGAGATCGGTTACATGAAGATTCCCGGCAAGGGCGTTCACCGCATGTGGTTTACCGACGGGAAGTATGCCCATGTCGGAGCGATGTTGCCGGGCATCAAAGAACGCGCCTACCTGATAGCGGATATTTCGGACCCATCGAATCCCAAGCAGGCGGGCTTGTGGTGGATTCCAGGAACGAAAGAAGGCGAAGAACCGCCGCCGGATTGGACGCCGTTTCCGGGTGAGCACTTCCATGTTCATGGGGCGATCCCCCAGGGTAACCGGTCCTACGTCGCTTTGGTCGATGCCGGAATGGCCATCGTCGATATTTCGGATATCAATCGCCCTAAGACCGTTAGCCGGCTCGACTGGAGCCCACCCTTCGGGGGTTACGCGCACACGACTTTGCCGCTTCCCGAAAGAAAGCTCGTGGTCGCGGTCGACGAGTCCGTCAAGTACGACTGTCAGGAAGGGGAAAAACGAGTCTGGTTGATCGACATCCGAGAAGAAAAAAACCCCGTGATCGTCAGCACGTGCCCCGTGCCGGAAGGCGACTTTTGCAAACGTGGCCTCCGGTTTGGCCCGCATAACGTGCACGAGAATAGACCCGGTTCGTTCCAGAGCGAGAATCTCATTTTCGTGACATACTATAATGCCGGGCTTCGAGTCTTTGACATCAGAAACCAGTATCGGCCAGAGGAAGTCGGCTTCTTCGTTCCGCCGCCTCCCGAGGGGCAAAAGGCACCGATGTTCAACGATCTTTATGTCGATACCGACGGGTTGATTTACGTCACCGACCGAATCAAAGGCGGACTATACATCCTGGAATACACGGGGCCGAAGATTCAGTGAATCCATCGAGCCTACTTGACTGCTGATCTGATGCCTTCTCAAAAAAGGATTGAAGGACACGTAGAAGGTTACTGAGCCCAGCGCGAACGGAATCGAAGGAGCCCACGATCTCTTATGTCTGATCGCTTGCTTGTCAATGTTTTTAACGAGGATGCTGCGCTCATCGTGGCGCGCGTCAAAGGGCTTTTTGCCGCCAAGGGTCTCGAAGTTGAGGTGAGGGTCACGCCGAACTCGACCGATCAGATGCGCGGCCTTGGCAAAGGTTCATGGCAGATAGTCTCCACAGCCTTTGACAACGTGCTCGGCTGGTCGGGACGCACGGGCGCCGAGATTGTCGCTGTGGCACAGGTGGCTCAGGGGATTATGCTGCCGGTGTATGTCCGACCGGAAATCCAGAGCTGGGGTGATTTACGTGGTAAAGCGCTTGCGGTGGATGCGGTGGATACCGCGTACGCGCTGGTCTTGCGACGTGTCTTGCTGGCTCACGGACTGGAAATGGAGCGTGGTGACTACACACTCATGGCGAAGGGCACGACTGGACATCGTCTGGACTCAATGATGCAGGGCGAAACTTTCGCCGGAATCTTAAATCCGCCCTGGGATTCGAAGGCTGCCGCCGCGGGGATGACGCGTTTCGCTGACCACCGTGAAGTGTTGCCCGATTATCCCGGCGGAGTCTTCGCCGTCGCCCGCCAATGGGCGACGGATAGCCGTGAATCGCTGGTTACCTTCCTGCGGGCCTGGAATAACGCACTCCGCTGGATCCATGACGACGAGAACCGCGCGGAAGCGCTCAAGCTGATTGCCGCGGAAGAAAAGCTCGACGAGAAGGGAGCGGAGCGAAAGCTGGCCCAGTCGCCTCCGGATGGGCGGCTGAACTTGACCGGGCTACAAGCCGTTCTCGACCTGCGCGTGCATTTCGGCCTCACGCCACTCATGGGAAAGGAGCTGAAGAAATATTTCGACGCGAATCCGTATCAAGAGGCTTCGGCCTAAGGTTCTTTTACCCGGGGACACTTCTTGAAAAACGCGGCCAACTCAATAGAAGTGACTGCCGGAATACGATAATAGGTTAGTCTTACTTCAGGAAGGAGGAATTATGAAAATTCCTAAGCGGGTCCCTTTGTATTTGCTAGCGTTAGCGCTATCCAGCATCTCGCCTGTGTTGGTAAGCGGAGCGCCGTTAGACGATCTCGTCGCCGGCGCCAAAAAAGAGGGTGTTATCGATTTCTACGGTCCTTCCACATTGGGCCCTGAAGGCGCTCAAGCGATCGTTTCCGCTTTCAACAAGAAGTACGGTTTAAATATCAAAGTGAACTTTACCCCGTCCGGAAACATGACCCGGGATACGGCGAAGATTGTCGGACTATCAGCGTCAGGACAGCCGCCGGAATGGGACATCATGGTCGTCACGGATGCCCATCATGGCTCTCTCTGGCTCAGAAAATTGCATAAACCTTTCGACTACGCCAGCCTCGGCGTTGCCAAGCAGCGGGTCGAGTATGACAACGGCACGGTATCCGTCGCGAACCAGTTTGCATTGCCGGCTTACAACAGCAAACTGCTTCCGGCCAAGGACGTGCCGAAAAAATGGGAAGACCTGCTCGATCCGAAATGGAAGGGCAAGCTCGGCGTCATCAATTCAACGCATCACTGGGGACGCTTAGCGGCGGGCCCATGGGGCGACGAGAAGACCCTCGATTTCATCAAGAAACTGTCGGCTCAAAAACCTCTTCTGACCCGCGCGGGCGAAATGGCCCAGCGTTTGATCTTGGGAGAAGTGCTCGTGTCGGCAACTTTGCAGGATAGCCAGCTTCACGAATCGAAGGAATCGGGCGCGCCTTTAGCTTTTGCCGAACAGGTTTCGCCGGTCATCTCGCCTGAGTATCATGTCGGGGTGCTGAAAAACGCGCCGCACCCGAACGTGGGACATCTGTTCGTGAGCTTCATGGCTTCTGCTGACGTCCAGCCTGTATGGCACAAGTATACCGGCCACACGTCTGCTTTCGTACCGGGAACTGATGCCTACAAATTTGCCCAGGGCAAGCAAGTCGTTTACATGAAACAGGACCAAGCCGAGAAGGTCGACAAAATATCGCGGCAAATTGGTAAGATCCTCGGGTTCGATTGAAAACGTGTCTGTGCTGACGCCATAGGAAGAGCGATATGAAGGTAGAATCCCGCACCGAACCGACCCTAGGGGCCTGGGACGGTTTAAGCCGTTTTTTGCCCCAGGGGGTAACGTTGTTCGCGACGGGTCTTTCAGGGTTGTTAATAATACTGATCGGGTTGCCGGTGCTGATGGTCATTCTCATGAGCCTTCGCACCGGCTTCCCGGGCGAAAATGTTCCGTTCACCCTGGAAAACTTCGCCACGGTTTACTTGACGCCGAGAACCTACGAAATTCTGCTCAACACCGTTTTCTTCGCCGTAGCCAGTGTCACCATCACTCTTTTGATCGCCGTCCCGTTAGTTTGGATCCTCATGAGGACGGACATACCGTTCAAAAAAACTATTTACGTTCTGCTGACGATCGGCATTCTTATTCCAGTTTTTCTGCGTACCATCGCGTGGATCTTGCTGCTCAGCCCGCGGATCGGTTTGGTCAACAAATGGCTGCAGGAATTTTTCGCCCTGAGTAGCCCGCCGTTCAATTTATACAGTCTTACCGGTATGGCGTTCGTGCAAGGCATCTCGTTTGTACCTGGCGCTTTCTTCATGCTGGCTGCGGCTTACCGATCCATGGACCCATCGCTGGAAGAAGCGGCCTACACTTCAGGGGTCGGCAAGCTCAGAACGTTTTTGAAGATCAACATACCGATTACGCTGCCCGCAATCGCCGCCGTAATGGTTTATTTGTTCATGACGGGTATTGCGGTGTTCGAAGTTCCGGCGATCATCGGGCTGCCGGCGCGTATTCACGTTTTGAGCTCGCTTATCTTTACTTCGACCACCCCCTCAACCGGTTTGCCGGACTACAGCATGGCCGGCGCTTATGGCGCGATCATGCTCATTGTCGGCCTGACGTTGGCTTTTCTGTACGTTCGGCTGGTTAAGCAGGGCAAAAAGTACACTGTGATCACGGGAAGAGGATATCGTCCCCGGGAGCTCGCTCTTGGACGGTGGAAGTGGGCCGCGCTTGGCTTTGTTTTCTTCTATCTCTGCATCGAGGTGTTTGTTCCATTTAGTGTTCTGCTGTGGGCCTCGTTGCTACCGTATTTACAGTTACCGTCCGCGGAAGCCCTTTCATCGTTGACCCTCAAACATTACATCGAGATCCCTACTCACGTCGGCCCCCGGCCGTTCATCAATACGCTCATTCTCATGTTCTCCGTGCCTACCATCACGATGATTCTGAGCGTGCTCGTGTCGTGGATCGTGATTAGAACCCAAGTTTCCTTCCGGGGTTTTCTCGACACGTTGGTTTTTATTCCCCACGCCGTGCCCGGAATTCTCATGGCTGTGGGGTTGGCCTATCTCGGACTCGCCTACCGCGATTATTTTCCCTTGTACGGCACGGTCTCGATAATCGTTCTTGCGCACACCATCAACTGGATCGCCTACGGCACGCGCACGACTAACAGCGTCATGATCCAAGTCCATCGCGAACTGGAAGAGGCGGGCCGAGTCTCCGGCGCCTCCGCGCCGCGGGTTTTGGGGAAAATCATTTTGCCGCTCATCGCAGCCGGTGTGCTCAATAGCTGGATCTGGATCGGCATGCTTTCATACCGAGAGGTCACGATGTCGTTGACGCTTTTGACTCGCAGCAATGTCGTGATTTCCACCGTGGTCTGGCAATTTTGGGGCAGTGGTTGGGTTCCGCAGGTTTCGGCGTTGGGGGTGATCTTGATCATCTTTGCGGTCATTGTGGTGAGTGCGGTGCGCCTGGCGCTCTCTCGTATCGGTGAAATCGGCGCCGCATCGTAGAGCTCGCTGGCGGTGCGCGATTGCCAATTCTAGATCTCAGATCGGCTACTCGATCATAGGTAAGCCACAAAAAAGCGCATGAAGTGTATGCTGACTCCAAATGAAGAAAGTCAGATCTAAAGAAGGGCGATATGAGATTCCGAATGTCGGCGAGAATCGATGATTAGCATCCGAGAACTGCAGAAATCTTTTCCCGCCCAGCAGGGCCGAGTCGATGCCTTAAAGAACATCAGCCTTGAGGTCGGTGAAGGTGAGTTTTGCGTTCTGTTGGGCCCCAGCGGTTGTGGTAAG
>DASQUN010000730.1:0-8296 GCA_035641275.1 Candidatus Udaeobacter sp.
GGCACGGCGTGGTATTTCGCTTTCCGTACATGAAGTGGTAGACCACCACCGACCGATTTTTTCCGGTGAACAACTCGCTCAAGCGGACTGTTCGGATCGGGGTGTCACCGGCGTCCAGATCCGCTGGGCCCTCCTGGAACTCATAGTCCTGCACAATTGCGCCTTGCGGAAGCCGCCGGCGAAGCTCCGCAACACGCTCGCGCTGATGCATTAAGTCGATTTCGGCTAAGCGGAGTTCCTCGCGTTTGGAGAGGTAATCGGCAGATTCGTTCTGCAGATTCGTTTGTCGATACGAACCATGAATCGTCTCGTGTGCCATAGTTCCGTACCTCCGTAAAAAAGTGCTAGGCAAAATAGTTGCGAAAGTTATTTGCTGCTGAATTCGCGCGCCAGATACCTAATGTCTCGGCACTCCTAACGATCACCATTTTCAATGACCGCAACCAATATGCCACTGCGTATACCAGTGCCGTGATAAGGGCTTCGATTTCGTTTCACTAGTACGACGAATGACCAAGTGCTCTCAGGACACTTCCGTTAGAATTTTTTTGGATTTCTACCAAGTGTGCAAAATTGAAAGCCAGAATTAAAGTAGGACCGGGAATATTTTTTTTTCGGCGCCTAGTCCGTCACCTATACATCGCCCATATTCCGGCACGTGCCAACAATCCGGCAGAATTTCTTCGTCACTATCCTTTCCAGCGAAAAGTACAGTCATCTGTAACTTTCCTGATTCTCATCACTTAGAAGGTTTTCTAAACGTCGGTGCGGCCTGGCACAGGCGTTGCCAAATCTATTGGGCGTGAAAGTAAAAACAAAGGAGGTGATCTGATGAAGATCGCAACGTCATTTTTGGCAGCCGTGCTTCTAATCGGTAGCTTCGGAGTAAATGGTGCTTTTGCAGCCGCTCCAGGTGTTATCTCCAACGCAACATTCACTCCGGGTAGTTACTGTCATTTAACGTTCCCTGCCATTCGTGAGGACACTTTATCTTCGAATCGTCCGGTCCTTAAGGATCCTAGCGAAGGCGACATCATCGACTTCTATGGATCCTGCGACCATGATCCTCTGGGAAAAGATGAGATCCAGTCACAGAGACAACAGGCAGCGGAGCGGTACGACAACGATTGAGTCTCGGCTGGCCGCTGAAAAGGGGAGGGGCTAACGCCTCTCCCCATCAGCTCGTTGGGCGAATGGAAATGAGCAGCGGATAATAAAATGACAAATGAAAGGTGGTTTTTGAGATTGTGGAAGCCATGTTGGAACTGGCTCAAATGAAAAAAGGCGATGTGGTCTATGAAGAAAATTGCTTTGCTTATTTTCTTACTGGTCACCGTGGTTTCTGGATGCTCGGTCTTAGTCAACAGCGAGAGGTTCTATGAAGATCGTCCTCGTCGGCCTATCAATTGGCGTGAGTATACAAGCGATTGAGTGCTCCAGGACATGTACGGATTAAGCGATGAACGGAATTCCTGTCCCCTCTGAAATTCTTGGAGCGATGATTACTCCGGCAGTGCTCATATCAGCCTCGGGCGTGTTGGTTCTCTCTACTTCAAACCGCGTCGGTCGAACCGTAGATCGGGTCCGAGCCCTGGCGGGCGAAGTTGAGCGTTTACAACTCGTGCCCGAGAGCGGGTCGGTTTCAACTGAGAGCAAGGCGTCCAAACGTAAACGCCTTGTGGACCAGCTAGCTCAACTATCCGCGCGTGCGGTTCTTCTTCGTTCGGCGATGACGGCTCTATACAGCGCAATCGGACTATTAGTGACGACGAGCATACTCGTCGGCGTCGTCGCACTGTTACAGTGGCAATACAGTTCGTTACCCGTAGTAGTGGGCTTCGCCGGGGCCTGCGCATTGCTCTACGGCAGTTTGTTACTGGTCCGCGAAGCTCGTCTTGCTCTGCGTTCGACGCTGCAAGAAGTGGCGTTCGCACGGGAAGCAGCTCTAGGCAGATGCGAGCAGCCGGTTGAAGCCGAAGCGGCACCGCATAAAACCCGGCGGAAGAATGACTCATTTCTTTATGCGACACACGTTGGCACCGAGTTTGCCAACACTTGCTTGAGAGAGACAGAGACAAGAAAATGAAGATCAAGATTGCATTTCTTGCAGCTGTCCTTCTAATTGCAAGTCTTGTCGCGACTGGCAGAGCTATGGCCTCTGAAGATGTTCCCTCTAAGCCCTTGAAAGCTGACATTCAGCCATCGAGCGAGCCACTACGCCGCCTTGCCGTAGCTCTATCATCCGGGCGTGAGGCCATGCGCTCTTTTCGCGGGTCCCGAAGTGAGAATAGCGATAACAAGGAAAGGCTTAGTCCTCCCATCGCTGAAATAGAGTGCTATATTGATCGTATCGCTAGTTATCTCTCATGCTACAGTTCTCCGGCGGGAGCTGAAGAAGCAGAGCCTCTATTCACAAGACTCGTTGATGAATTACAAGCCGCCTTGCCGTCAGACAAATGGAAAGGAATGAAACGGGAGCCTGGGACGGCTTCGATTCGAAGTCATACCTACGTGGATCAAGGTTCTAACGCCCATATTGATATCGATATAATCCCTCGACCGGGACTAGGAGTGCAAAGTTCCTACATAGTTTCGATTTTCGGGTGGCCCCGTTAGCATCAAGTGCCGAACCGGCACATGGATACTCTCACTCATGCTCTCTCCGGCGCGTTGTTCGCACGCGCGACCGAACCGAAAGCGCCACGGACGGATCAGCTCCCGCATCGCCTGCGTATGTGGATCGGCTTCTGGGCGGCGGCGTTTCCGGATTCCGACTTCATCGTCAACTTCATAAACCCGCTCACTTACCTCGCTCTACATCGCGGCATTACGCATTCAGTGATCTTGCTGCCGGTATGGGCGCTTGGCCTTGCGTTTCTTTTCATGCTGATCGTGCGGCGAAGATATTCCGTGACGGCATTCGTGGGTGTCTGCACGCTCGGCATTGGCATTCACATCGCCGGGGACGTGATCAACGCGTTCGGCACTATGATCTTCGCGCCCTTCTCGATGTGGCGCGTACAGATTGCGACAACCTTCGTCATCGATCCGTTTTTTACCGCGATCATCGTCGCGGGCCTCATCGCCTCGATGCGCTGGAAAGTTGCGCGGGCGCCGGCGCTGATCGGACTTGCCGTCCTCACGGCCTACGTCGGATTTCAGGCGATTTTACACCGACGCGCGGTCGCGGTGGGCAATGCGTATATCGCTGCGCAGGGTCTCGAATCCGCGCAGTCCCACGCAATTCCCCAACCGTTATCGCCGTTCAATTGGATGGTCGTGGTGGAGCAACCGCAGGGCTATCACCTCGCGTACGTCAGTCTGCTGCGCAAGGAGATAACGCCACAGTTGCCGGCAGATACCTCCTGGTTTAGGAGCTTGAGCGCCTCTTACCGGCCGGTCAAAGATGCGCAGTGGCGGCCGGTGCTTCGCTACGGCGCCGCAGACGCCGATAGGGATTTAGCAGAAGCAGCCTGGAACTCGGACGTGCTGGCACACTATCGTCACTTCGCGCTGTTTCCCGCCCTATACCGAATGGACCGCGCTCCAGGGCGTACGTGCGTGTGGTTCAATGATCTACGGTTCGCAGTTGTTGGCCGCACGATGCCGTTCCGCTACGGCTCCTGCCGCGATGGTGTGAACGCACCGTGGAAAGTCCACCGGGCTTACCAGCGATGACAACGGCACTGAATTGCTTGAGGCGATTTCCGATTAAAAAAGACGTGCTGATTTTTGTCTGGGTTGTGCCACCCTAATCAGACATTCTGGGGCACGCACCGCCCTGCAATATCGGATGAAAAAGTTAGTCATCGCTAATCGTGTGTAAATGCCGGTAATTTGGCGCCTGCCGAACATTCGGCACAGTTCTTCGGCACAGCGCCTCCGAAGCGCCAGTGGAAAGTCAATAACCCTGCTGATTTTCGCCAATCTATAAGCGCCTTCTCGACATCAGTTGTTCTGGCACACGTCTTGCCCAGATTGTTCGCCAGGAAAAGAAAAAGAAATTCAAAGATTCTCTCATCAGTCGCGTTCAGCTGTCGAAAATTGTTCCTGAAATTTATTTGTGCGATCCGGAGATATTGAGATACCGGGTTGCTCAGCGCGTGAACACACGGTAAATTCGGTACCGTGAGATAGCCATGAAGAACCACAAGACTGGCTGTTCGGGAGTTGGTTTCGCTGTCCTCGGTTGGGCGGCAGCGACAATGTTTCACTCTGTGGTTGCGTGGAGCGGATTTGATGGTCAGAAGCCGCTCGCATACATGCTGTATGCGAGTGGCGTGCGCTACGCTCTGTGGACGCTGACCCTGCCGCTGCTCGCCAAGTGTGTTAAGCGATTCCCGGTGCCCCATGGAGACGGGGTGCGCAACGGTGCTGTGCTCTTGCTGATTGTGCTGGGGCTCGCGCCGTTGGTTTCGCTTACCTGGCCGGCTACCATTTACTCGACCTGGTTCCCGTATCGGTCCGTGTTCCCGACTTTGTCGTCGTTCGTGGCGACGTACTTTGTCAAATCTGTCCAAGGGGACCTGCTCATCTGTGTGGCGCTGATCATTGTCCTTCAGGGTTGGCGCGTTTGGCAGGATCTGCAAGCCGCGCGGACGCGCGCGACGGAGCTAGAGCGGCAACTTGCGGTGTCGCGGCTAGACGCGCTCCGTATGCAACTGCATCCGCATTTTCTCTTTAACTCACTCCACACCATCGCAAGCCTGATCGGCGATCAACCCGGCACCGCCCGCCGCATGGTCGTTGCTTTGGGCGATTTTCTTCGCCTGACACTTAAAGACGGCAATGGACCCGTTCGGAGCTTGGCGGAAGAGCTCGAGTTCACCGATCTTTATATGGGCATCGAGAAGCTCCGGCTCGGAGAGCGGCTGACTTTAGACTACGACATCGAGCCGGAGGCGACAAAAGCTGAAGTTCCGCAACTGCTCTTGCAGCCGCTGTTTGAAAACGCTGTCCGGCACGGGGCGTCACGACTTACCGGAACTTGCAAAATCGCTTTTCGTGCCCACCGCGAGAACGGCACGCTGTGTCTGAGCCTGGAGAACGACGGACCGGAGATCTCAGCTCCCGCGAATGCGCACAGGAATGGTGTTGGACTTGGCAATACGACGGCGCGCCTCCGCCTGCACTACGGCGAGGACTTCACGCTCCAATATAACGGCCGGTCCCAAGGCGGCGCGCGAGTCGATGTGTCACTGCCGTATCGACGGGCAGGCCAAGTGCAGGAGATCTCATGATCGATGCACCGGTGCGGACGCTCATCGTCGAGGACGAACCGCATGCCCGACATTATCTGCGCGAACTGCTGGCCAGCGAGCCGGAAGTGGCGATCGTTGGCCAGGCGGCGAGCGGCGCCGAGGGAGCGGATCTGATTCGCAAGGTGTCTCCGGATCTCGTTTTTCTCGATATTCAGATGCCCGACCTAACCGGCTTCGATCTCATCGCTGAGATTGGCGTTGAGAAGATGCCCGCGTTTGTCTTCGTAACGGCTTACAGCGAGTTTGCCGTCCGTGCGTTCGAGGTCGAAGCGGTGGACTATCTGTGCAAGCCGTTCGATCGAGATCGTCTCGCGGCTTCACTTGAGAGGGCGATGCGGCGCCTTCAACTACGGAACACCGAAGTCGCCGAAAACGGACTCGGCGGGTTACCCGGCAAAACCGACCCATGGCTATCGCGCATCCCTATCAAAGTAAAAAATGGGATTATTTTCGTACCAGTCGATGGGATCCTCTGGATCGAGGCAGCCGACAAGTATGTCGAGCTTCATACGGCGGAGCGAAACTACCTTGCAAGGCAGACCATCCAAAGTCTGGACGAGAGTCTCGATCCCAAACAGTTTGTCCGCATCCACCGATCCACAATAGTCCGCAAAGCCGCCGTGCGCGGCTTGCATCCGTTGTTTCATGGTGATTACCTCGTGAGGCTAAACAACGGAACCGAGCTGACACTGAGCCGCAATTTCCGCGAGTCGTTCTTCACTCAGATGAGCCGCTGACTGTAGCTTTTTTCACTTGGGCAATTTCTCCCCCCGTCGGATAGGTCCGTTTCGCACCGAAAAACCCGCGTCTTGCGACAAATAGTGCGGGAATTTTGGGCAGTTGCCTGTAGGATCAAATTAGCTGACGGCAACGTTAAGCTGCCTGACCACGAGCCTGGCTGACGGCCCGCGTCGGTTTGGTTGCGCACTATGGCGGTGACCGTGGCCGAAAGAAAGTTGGACTTGTTATCGCACCGGGAGGAGAGAATTATGAAAGTTCAAAGCGACAAACAGGAAATCCAAACACACGAGTGGACCCCAAACCGTCGAGAACTGATCAAGGCCTTTGGCCTCGGCGCCGCTGCATTCATGTTTCCGGCTGCCGGGCTTTTTTCGGGCACCGCTCGTGCACAGGAAACCGATTTGCCGGGCGATCTGATCACAAGGCGGATCCCGCGCACCAACGAGGTCCTTCCCGCCATCGGGCTCGGCACTTTTATGACTTTCGATATTGTCCCGGGTCAGAAGCGCGGCAACGTTCACGAGGTAGTTGGACGGTTCTGGCAGGCCGGCGGCCGCGTCTTCGACACATCTCCGCTTTATGGCATGGCCGAGGTGAATCTCGGAGATTTCGCCACCTCGCTCGGCATCAACGATCAGATGTTCGTGACCAACAAGATTTGGTCCACGGGCGAATACCTTGCCGACGACAGCCATGCCGAGCGCAGCCTGAAGCTGTCGATGGAGCGCCTGTGGCGCGATCGGATAGATGTCATGCAGTGCCATAGCCTAGTGAACGTCGATGTGATTGTTCCGCTTATGCACGCGTGGAAAAAGGAAGGGCGCGTTCGCTACGTCGGCGTAACTCATCACGAACCCGCTTATTTCGGAGTCCTGACGGACTGGGTGGAACGCGGCAACCTCGATTTCGTGCAGGTCCGCTACTCGATTCACACGCGAGTGGCCGAGGAACGCCTCCTCCCGGCCGCGGCTGATCGGGGCGTCGCCGTGCTCGTAAATATGCCGCTCGAAAAAGCAAGGTTGCACAAGGTCGTCGAGAGCCAGCCTGTCCCCGCGTTTGTCAAGGAACTCGGCATCGAGACCTGGTCCCAGTTCTTTCTCAAATGGGTCATCTCGCATCCGGCGGTCACTTGCGCGCTGCCCGCAACGTCGAATCCTGATCATCTGATGGAGAACGTTGGCGCTATGCGCGGTCCGCTTCCCGATCGCAAGATGAGAGCGCGCATGCTGCGCCACATGGAGTCCATTCCCGGTTTTGATCAACTCGACCAGCTCGCAGCTAGGTCGTGGTATCCGGGCAAGACTTATCCCGGCCTTGTCAGCCGTGGCCAAGCAGAGTTGCGCAGCCGGACGTGATGCCTGTTCATCCAGGATTCCACAGTTGCGCCGACGCGATGAGCGAGGAGCAAACCTTCCGTAGCGAACGTAGTCTCAGCCTGAGGCTGATCCGCCTCCGGCGGAAATGGGTCTTTGCCTCTAAGCGGACATCGATCAATGGTAGTTCAAGATGAAATCTAAGACTTACAATGGTGAAGTGCGAAGTAGCGAAGAGGACTTTGAAACTTTACAGTTGGGTGCCTTCGCTACTCCAGGTTTGCTCCTCGCTCAAGGGCCCCTAGGGTTAACTGCGGAATCCGGGTTCATGAGTCGCTGACCCGCGACAGGCCGTTTCGCGCCGGAAAAGCGATCTTTTGCGACAAATGTCTCGGGGTTTCGGGACTTCTTCTATAAACTGAGGTTGATGCTAGTTGCAGTGACGAGTCGCTCGGCGGACGACCAAAGAAGAATGGCCGAGCAGACTCGGAAAATTGAAATCGGCACAAAAGGAGAAGAACCACATGTTGGATATGCCTCAGACGTCAGCCGTTAGTGAGAAACGAATGGACGGTTTTGTCCCGGGCGAGACTTTTTCGCAGCAGAACTTTGAAGAGGTCGTCGGGAGAAGCGCTGCTTTAAGAGCGGTCCTGAAACAAGCTGAGATTGTTGCCCCGACTGATTCTACGGTTCTGATTTTGGGAGAGACGGGCACGGGGAAAGAATTGATCGCTCGCGCCATTCACAATCTTAGTGAACGGCGTGGGCGCGCGCTCGTGAAAGTGAACTGCGCCGCGATTCCCACCGGATTGCTCGAGAGCGAGCTGTTCGGACATGAAAAGGGCGCGTTCACGGGCGCTATAGCGCAACGGATCGGCCGCTTTGAGCTCGCCAATAGAGGCACGCTTTTTCTCGACGAGGTCGGCGATATCCCGCTCGAACTCCAGCCCAAGCTCCTGCGTGTTCTTCAGGAGCAAGACT
>DASQUN010000731.1:0-10773 GCA_035641275.1 Candidatus Udaeobacter sp.
ACCGTCCGAGCGATTGACTCAGGGGACGAGTCTCTCGCTCCGGCGATCGCTTCGATGACTCTCTCTATGTCGCCCGGCATTCCCACAACACCTTTCAGCCACTTGAGGCCGCCGGGATTATCGGTCTCCGTCAAAAGTAAATGGTCGGGAATATTTTTCGCGATCGCTTGGATCGCGTCCGAATAAAGCACTTCGACGCCGACCGTGAAATAGGCGCCGAATTGCACAAGGGCGCGGAGGATATCCAGAGGACCCGAGTACCAGTGGACAATGGCGCGGTGTAAATCGTAGTGTTCTAGTAAATCGAGAATCTTCTTCTCACCGCCCTTGGTATGGAGGTTGACGATCTTGTTCTGCTCACGCGCGGCGGCGAGGAAATATTCCAACACCTTTAGTTGTGCCGGGTATTGGGAACTGTCCTTGACCCAGTGAAAGTCAAGTCCGATTTCGCCGATCGCCGGACTCTGTTCGATGAGCGGCCCCAATTCATTCAGCCGGCGGCCGTATTCTGCCGCGCGTCTGGGATGGACGCCGAACGTAGGCAGCACCAGTTCACACGTATTGCCGATCTTCCGGCTGCGTTTATATGAAGCGACATCCATCGCGACGGCGATGGTAAAAATCCGCTGCTGTTGGATTTGTTTGAGCGCGGCGGGCAATTCGTCGCCGTATTTGTCCAGATGAACGTGCGCGTCGATGAGCATACGTATTTGTCGCATACCAGCCAGGAGCGATGCGTGTCAACGCGCTCCGCGGTGTGTAAATTGAAATTGCCGTTGAAAAATCATCCCAGTCCTGACACAGTTGATGCGGCTTGCCAAGTGGCTGGCGTTGCACGGGGCCGATTCTTTTTCCAAGTGTTCTTGAAAGGAGCGGATCCATGGCTGACAAGAGCGCAATGACTGGAGCCGAGGCTTTTTTAGAGCAGGTCAGGGCAACAGGATCTGTCCGGTATCTGTTTGCAAATACCGGGACGGACCACGGTCCAATCATTGAAGCGCTGGCCAAGTCCGCTAAAGAAGATCCCAGAGATATTCAACCCATGGTCGTGCCGCACGAAATGGCGGCAGTCTCCATGGCGCACGGCTATTACAACGTGACGCAGAAGCCTCAGATGGTTTTGGTTCATACTCTACCGGGAACGGCGAACGCTTTGGGTGGCGTCATTAACGCGAACTCATCGAATGTGCCGTTATTCCTGGTTGCCGGCCGGACGCCGATCACCGAAGGCGAACTGTTCGGTGGAAAAAGCCAGCATATTCACTGGCGGCAGGAGTCGCGCGATCAGGGCGCCATTGTCCGTGAATTCGTCAAATGGGACTACGAATTGAGAACCAATCAAAACATCGCTACGGTGGTCGCGCGCGCGTTCAGCATCGCCATGACCGAGCCGCGGGGACCGGTGTATTTGACGTTGCCCAGAGAATGGCTCTGTGAGCCGCTGCAGTCCCTTCCGCCAAGGCGGAGTTCTTCGGGTCCGGCGACCAAGATGCAAGCGGATCCGGCCGCCCTGGAAAAAATAGCCGAGCTTCTCATCGCTGCGGAGAATCCGCTGATTGTGACGAAGTATCTCGGGCGCAATTCTGAAGCGGTCTCACAGCTCGTCGAGCTGGCGGAATTACTTTCCATCCCCGTGGTTCAGCAGCTCACCTACCTGAATTTCCCGACAGATCATCCGCTTTATCTCGGCACCGAGACAGCGAAATATGCAAAAGACTCCGATGTGATCTTTCTCATCGATGTGGATACGCCCTGGAATCAGGCGAACGGTGAGTTTCTTCGGCCCGGCGCCAAGGTTATTCACCTCGATCGGGATCCATTGTTCGCGTCGATTCCCGTCTGGGGCTTTTCGGCCGATCTGTCCGTGACCGCCTGCTCGGAGATTTCGCTGCCCGTGTTGAACTCGATCATTAAAGCTAAATTAAAAATGAGCGCGAATGCGAATACGAGATTTGGGGAGCGGCGGAGGAAGATGGGAGCGGAACATGACGCGATGATGCGCGCGTTGGACGCCGCCATCGAGGCGGCGAAGCATCAAAAACCTATTGACCCGACGTGGGTTTCCAAATGCATCGGCGATCTGATGGACGATAAGACAATCATTGTCAACGAGGCCGTGACATCGCGATTAGCGGAAATTCTTCGACTCAACCGGCCAGGCTCGTTGTTCAGCACACCGCCGGCGGGCCACTTAGGTTGGGGGCTGGGCGCGGCCATCGGCATGAAACTTGGCGCGCCTGATGCCACCGTTATCGCGGCGGAAGGCGACGGCTCGTACGTGTTTTGCGCGCCCACGGCTTGCCACTTCACGGCGCAAAAATATCGGATTCCGTTTCTCACGGTCATCTATAACAACCGAGCGTGGAACGCGAGCATCAGTGCGGCCCGCGGACTCTATCCCGATGGGGTGGCGCAAAGGACGGGCAATTTTCCCGGGTGCGATTTAAGCCCGTCGCCACAATTCGAGCTTACAGCGCAGGCCTGCGGCGCTTACGCGGTGAGCGTAGAGGAACCGGGCGAATTACCCGATGCCTTACAGCGCGCGCTCAACGTGGTCAAGCAAGAACGACGGCAGGCGCTGGTTAACGTGATCTGCAAGAGTCCGCTTGAGTAGCGTGAAAGGCGGCGTGCACGACTGGCGTTCCTATTTGGACAGATGCTACGTGAAGTCGCGACGAGCGGCAGGATGAAACCGCAAGGCAGGGCGATGCAATGGCTCGCAGAGGTGAGCAAATGCCGAGGAGACAAGGATGAGAATAATTTTGGCAATCTTAGCTTGTTTGGTCTGGAGCCCTGATCTCCCAGCCCAAACGCCTTTTTTTCAGGGCAAAACCATAACCATCCGAGTGGGATTCACAGCCGGCGGAGCTTTCGACGTATGGGCGCGGATTATCGCTCAATACATGGGCAAATACGTTCCCGGGAATCCTACTTTTGTCGTGCAGAATATGACGGGCGGCGGCTCCATGATCGCGGCCAATTATGTCTACAGCGTCGCTAAGCCGGACGGTTTGACCCTGGGCATCGTCAGTCCGGGGATTTACATCCAGCAGCTTTCAGGACACCAAGAGGTTCGGTTTGAGTGGTTTAAATACAGCTGGATCGGTTCGCCTGAGAAAACCGACCGGATCTTTTATATTCGCGCCGACACCCCTTATAAGACGCTGGAGGATTTGCGCCAGGCGACAGAGCCGCCCAAGTGCGGCGCTACGGGTCTTGGCACCGCGGCTTATTACTTTCCCAGGTTTCTCCAAGACGCCTTTGGTCTCAAGCTGGCTATGGTGCCGGGCTATCAAGGCGCGGCCGATGCCAATCTGGCGATCGAAAAAGGGGAAATTCAATGCTGGTGTGGCTCGATCCAAGCCTATTTTGGCAGCGAGCCCGGCCGCACCTGGGCCAAGACCGGCTTTGTGCGCGTGCTCACTCAGGGCGGACAAAAGCGGCATCCGAATCTTCCCGAAGTCCCCACGGTGTGGGAGCTTATGGATAAGCACAAAACCAGCGATATTTACCGGCGGCTGGCTAAGATACTTGTGCTCCCCGATGAGACGGGCCGGCCATTCTTTGGTCCTCCCGGCGTGCCGGCGGACCGGCTCAAGATCCTGCGTGAGGGATTCGTCAAAATGATGGCCGATTCCGATATGATAGCTGAGGCCAAAAAGAAAGGATTGGAGCCAAATCTGATGACCGGAGAGGAAGTCGAAGCCTTGGGACGCGAACTCGCCACGGTGCCCCCTGAAGTCATGCAGAAGATGAAACCGCTCTTGGAGAAATAAGCCTCAAGGCCGGCTTTGCGGTGGCATCGACAGCAGAATCGAGCCTTCGCTCCGGTTTCGCATGATCGACTCTTTCGGAGTCCCGTTAGGCTCAGGTTAGGACGGGAGCCAAGCAACACCGCCTCCAGACTCCCTCTCTCGGTGATCTTACTGTTTGTGGAGTTGCCCGACAAAGCCGGAACGCCTAATCTCCTCCACCAAGCTCGGGTCCCAGAAATCCTTGTCGGAGAGCTGCTTAGCTCGCGGATCGTCGAGCGCGGCCATGTCGAGATGAAAACGGATCGACTCAGGGTTAGGCCGCAGTTCCTTCTCCAGACGGCGAATGGTTTCATCGTATAGATAGCCCATCGCGGTGATATCTGAATTGTGAAAGTATTTGTGCAAGACCTTTAAGCTCTCATCCCTGTTGCGCGACATGTAATGAATGCCGGCCATATAGCCTTTGAGGAAGTTTATGACGAGGTTCCGGTTCTGTGTCAGAAAGGCGCCAGTGGTGTTGATGCCGCCGCCGGGAGTCGGCACATCGAATTTCGCGAGCACCTTGAGCCCCTCGTTTCTTGCCAATAAGTCCAGCGGCGGAAAAAGCATCGTTCCCTGAATGACGCCCGCCTTGAGAGCTGACAAACGACCGGCTTCGCCTCCGCCTATCGGCAAGAACTTCACATCGTCGTTGGGATTGATCCCATGATCGCGAAGCAACTTCGCCAAGCGGACGTAGCTGGCGTCCCGTCCCCGTGAAATGCCCAACACCTTTCCTTTCAACTCATGCACCGACTGGATGTTCGGCTGCGTGAGCAGGGAAGAGCCGAGAGTATTCATAGTGACGCCGAGCCTAACGACCGGTATCCCCTGAAGCATGGCTGTGGTCACCCCTGTGTCCGATCCGATAAGAAACTGGACGCTGTGGCTCACCAAAGCCGGCACCGCACGCGCCCCTCCGCTCACCAGAACCGTTTCGACATCAAACCCATACCTGCGCCAGATGCCTTTCTCTGCAGTCACCCAAGAAGGAGTGGATCCAGGCGCCACTGCAGGGTACGCCACTCGTAATTTGTCAGCCGCTCGGGCAGAGGCGGTTGCAGACACCAACGCAGCGCCGATCATCATCAAATAGACCAGCTGCATCTAATACCACTTCCCCGTGAGAAATTGGGCGATATTGCGCTCGACCATTCGCGTTTTTCCGAGAGAAGCGTAAGCGCCGCTCACCATGTATGCGGCGACTTCATCGGCGCTTTTGCAGCCGGATTCAATTTCGCGAAGGTGACCATGAAAATCCTCGAGGTAGTCGTACATTCTTGTAAAATACTCCCTGCCGGCTTTCTCGCCTTCGACCGCCGGCCCATGTCCCGGGATGAGCTGCTTGTAGCGGCTTTCAAGGAGGGGTTTTAGACTCTGGAGCCAGTTGGGAATATTGCCGAAGAAAGTCACCGGATGAACTTCGGTGTAGAGCAGATCGCCGGCGATAAGCATCTCTTCTTCTTCGAAATAGAGCGTCGTGTCGCCCTTACTGTGGCTGTGACCGTTTTCGGCGCAATAGCTGAGGTGAAGCGTTACTCCCGGAAGGGTTAGCGTCGTTGTTTTTTCAAAGACGACCTGCGGCAATGTCAGTCTCAAACCCGGAAATCGCTCGTAGAGCGCCGGAGCTGGCGCGAGCATCCTTGCGAAATCTCTCTCGCCTTCCTCGTTCATCGCTCGCGCGCAGCCTTCACTGGCTACGATTGGAACATGGCGCTGCTGGAAATAGTAGTTGGCCGATGTGTGATCGAAATGCTCGTGGGTATTGACGAGATATTCGACTTTGGCGCAGCCGGTGAGTCTCAGCGCTTCTTCGACTTCGTCGATCCGGCGGATGTCCGCATCGATGAGAACGCCGCTGCCGTCGTTTCCCTTGACGATTCCGAAATTCGTCGCCCCTTCCGGACCGATGATAACGTAGGCGGATTTGCCGACTCGCTTGATTTCCGAATCCATAGCTCGAGGGAGATATCCGACTCGAGTTGGCGCTTCAAGTTGCGATGGGCCCAGCAGAGAAAACGGAGCGTCCGAAACAGCCGGCGTTCGAGTCTTGCAAAACGCCCAGGATCCCGCTTGACGTTGGCCTTATGGCGTGGCGCGAACCGTGGGCCGGGCGAGGAGGCGATCCATCCATGCCTTCAGGTAGGGCAGACTGTTATCGATGGTCGCCTGGTACCGCTCCAATCTGACGAAGAATGGAATGTAGGTGATATCGCCTAGGGAATAATTGTCGCCGATGTATTCTCGATCGCGCATTTCTCCATTCAACGTCGCGAGATATTGCTTGAGTTCTGCCGCCGATTTTTCGACTTCGTGGCCATGGGCAAGGTTCCCGCCGGCGCGCTGCAGACGGGTATTACAATAGTCGATCCATATCCTTACCCGGGAGCGACTCAATGGCTCCTTAGGCATAAGAGGGACGGCAGGATATTTCTCGTCGAGATATTCGTTGATGATCGCGGACTCGTAGACCACGGCGTCGCCATCGACCAGCACGGGAACTTTTCCGTAGGGGTTTAGATCGAGGAGTTCCTTGGGCTTGTTTTTGAGATCGCATTCGATGAGCTCATGGGGAATCTTTTTTTCCGCCAGGACAAGCCTTGTCCTGTGGGCGTAAGGTCAAGGACCGTAAGAAAACAATTTCATAAATGAATCACCTCGGGTTTATCGTCTCCTTCTACCACCTTTCACTAATTCACTGCAACTCTTCGACGGAGTGGCTCGGAGCCTTTAGATGGAGGCTCAAACTCGGAACGGCAGGCTCCGGCTAGTGGACGTGGTCGTCGGGGGCCGGCGCTCGCGATTTTTCGTCAATCAGGATTGCGATTTCGCCCATCAGGCTTTCGATCTTGCTCCAAGCCGTGCTCTCGCGCTGGAGCCAACGAGCGCGAATGTAACCTTGCTTGTCAATCAGAAATTCCGTGTGACGCGGGTTTTGGCCTTCGGCAGAGCTTCGATCGATGTCTAGAGAGTAACTGAAGAGCGAATAGGTTTCGAAGATCTCCTGGCTTCCCTCGGTAATGATCGATGCCTGGCGGACCGAAGGCCATTCGTTCTTAGAAGGCGGCTCGAGGGTCGCCGTGGTGTACCTTACTATATTTCTGATGAACTTCACATGATTTCGGAGCAATCGATAAGGCCAATAGAATCCGACCAAGAATAATGCAGTCGCATCATCACCTCTTTAGCTGGAAGCCAAGAGCGCTTTTTGATAAAGGTCCGCTTGGCTCCGCGGTCTTTTTGGCCGCTGTCTCCGATCGAAGCCTAGGTCTCGTTAGTTTATTCCCAGGGGTTCCTCATGAAGCCATACCTTCTCGTGAATTCGTGTTGCGGGATCGCCATTGCATTGACTTTAGGCTTTCTGCCGCACAGGGGATCGGCCGCGGAAAAGCTTATCGGGATTCATTCGGCTCGTACGATGTCGCAATCGATGCCGTGGATTGCCGAGGAGGCCGGCCTGTTTCGGAAATATGATCTGGACTTTCAGCTCGTTTACATTTCTTCTGCTCCCTTGGTTACCGCCGCGATCCTCGGCGGAGACGGCGAAGTCGCAATCAGCGGAGGCGAAGCGATCATCCGCGCCTTCGCGCAGGGAGCGACGGATCTGGTCTTTGTCGGCAGCGCTAAGAATACCTTGACCCACAGTATTCTGGCTAAGCCCGAAATCAAAAGGCCTGAGGATCTCAAAGGCAAGAAAATCGGATTAACTCGGATTGGCAGCAATTCGCATTACTTTGTGATTCAGGCTTTAAGGCAAAACCGCATGGAACCCACGGAAGTGAATTTCATACAAACTGGAGGCCAAGTCGAAAACCTCGGGGCTTTGTTGAGCGGCGCGGTCGATGCCGCCACGATGACCGGCCCTTCGGGAGGCAGCAGGGCCGTCGCCCAGGGTTTTCGTTACGTCGTGTATGGGCCTGACCTTCGCATTCCCTTTGCAGCGGCGACCCTTGTGACCCGACGCTCCGTGATCCGCGCGCGCGGCCCGGTCATCGAGAAGTTCGTGCGAATTATGGCCGAAGCCGTGAAGATCATGTTCATGGATAAGGAGTTGACTTACAAAGTTCTGGCCAAGCAGCTGCGAATCAGCGAGCGAAAGGTTCTCGACGCCGCCTACGACGAGGAGATCAAGGTCATGGAACGCAGGCTGGAGTTTAAGACGGAAGCCTTTCAGGCGATCCTCGAAGAGACCGCAAAGGTCGACGCGCGAGCAAAAAAAATCAGGCCCCAGGACTTGATCGACCGGCGGTACCTGGACACGCTTGAAAAAGGCGGCTTCTTTGACAAGCTCTGGGCGGGCGAAATAAGCAAATTATCAAAAAACCACTGTGACTGTCGGGTCAGATGATGCGTCTTGACACGCTCGCGAGAATTTGCGAATGAAGTACACCGTTCGATCTCTGTTTCATTCAGCGGCTGAAAGGATGGACGCAACTTGGATCACTCACAACGCTTTTGGCCGACTCTTGACACGACGTGTCCGCTTTGTTCCCACCGGAGTTGCCGGATGTGCCGGGAAGTCTCCTTTTGTAACCTAGCCTGCTGTCAATGCAGGGCGAGGATAATCAAGCGGCTCGCGCATCTCAAAGAGCTTTACGAGAAAAAAGGTTCTCAAAGTGGATGACCGATCCTCGCGGGGAATCGGCCGGTTACAACAACTCGATGATCACTCCCTCATCACCGCGCAATTCGAGTTGGTCTCGTAGCTCTGCTCGATTTCGATCAAAGTGCGTTGAAAGTAACACCGCCGCGCGGCAGTGCAGCTCGGTCATGCTAAACCGCCGTGCCTTGGCGCCGAGGTTGAGCACAACCAGAAGCCTCCGCTCATCCGTCTTGCGCACGTAAGCGATTAGATCGTTGTCCGCCGGCAACGGCGCAAACCCGCCGACCGATAGAGCGGGCTCGGCGCGCCGCAGCTCGATCAAACGATGGTAAAGGTTCAGGATGGAAGTCTCCTGGTTTCGCTCAACGGCCACATTGATCGTTTCATAATCGTCTGCTACCGGCAGCCACGGTTTGCCCATTGTGAAGCCGGCGCGCTCGTCGCCGGTCCATTGCATCGGCGTTCTCTCCGGGTCGCGGCCCAAGCCCAAACCCGGCACGTTCTTCTCGAACGGGTCTTCTACTTGCCCGGCGGGGATAGGCACGTCATGCATGCCGATCTCGTCGCCGTAATACAGGGTCGGCGTCCCGCGCAAGGTCAGGAGTAACATGGCGGCCACGCGTGCCTGGGCCGGGCCCGCACGCGTGGCGATCCTCGACTTGTCGTGATTGCCGAGCACCCAATTCGGCCAGCCGTACGATGGCAGCAACGCCTCATAGCGCTCGACGGCGGCGGCGATGTCTCTCGCTTTCCAGGGCAGTCCGATCAACTGAAAATTGAACGGCAGGTGCGCGCCCTTTCCGCTCGCGCCGTAGTAAGCCATCAGCCGTTCCACCGGGAGATAGATCTCGCCGACCAGCATGCGATCCCGATATTCTTCCACCACACCGCGCATTTTTGCGACGATCTCTTGCACTTCGGGAAGATCCGCCGTGTAGGTCGTCAGTAACTCGCGGTATGGCGACATTCCCGGTTGCCAGTCTGGATTGCGCGGATTGTCGCGGAACTCGACGTCTTTCATTATATGGTGCATGACATCGACGCGGAATCCGTCCACGCCTCGGTCAAGCCAAAAACGCAGCACATCGAGCATCGCCTCCTGCACCTGCGGGTGGCGCCAGTTGAGATCGGGCTGCTCTTTGAGAAAAGCGTGGTAGTAATACTGCTCGGTCTTGTCATCCCGCTCCCATGCGCCCCCGCCGAAGTTTGAGAGCCAATTGTTGGGCGGCCCGCCGTCGGGCTTGGGATCACGCCAGATATACCAGTCGCGTTTTGCGCTGTCGCGCCCGGAGCGCGAATCGATGAACCAGGGATGCTGATCTGAAGTGTGATTGGGAACGTAGTCGAGCAACAGTTTCAGACCATGGCGATGGGTTTCGGCGAGCAGCACGTCGAAGTCTTCGAGCGTGCCAAACATCGGATCTATGTCGGTATAATTGCTGATATCGTAGCCGAAATCGGCCATCGGCGACGGATAGATCGGCGAAATCCAAATTGCGTCCACTCCCAGCCATTGAAGATAGTCGAGCCGGTTCAGTATGCCTTTTAGATCTCCCACGCCATCGCCGTCGCTGTCCATAAACGAGCGCGGATAGATTTGATAGATGATGCCACGTTCCCACCATCTGAACCTTGCTAGTCGGGAACTGTTTTTGGTTCGCGATCCAGCATTCATCTCAACACCTGTGCCGCCTTTAATTTGGGTCTTGACCGTTAAAGTAGCGGCGCCCGGCTGGTCGCCCTACCGGCGCACGATTCAAAAATAGCCGGACGGATCAGTGCTCGCGAACACCTCCTCCGCCGCGCGCAATCCGCTCTCGACCGCGCCGTTCATGTAGCCTTGCCAGGTCATACTGGTGTGCTCGCCTGCGAAAAACACACGTCTCCACGGGACCGCGAGCAGGCGTCGCGCCGACGGCGGGAAGGAGGATGCGAAGAACGCATAGGCGCCGCGGGCCCAGGGATCATCCTCCCAGGTGACGGTGCGCGAGGCGATCAGGCGCGCGCGGCCGAGCCCGAAAAAGCGTAAGCTGTCGGCCAGCCGTTGGGCGCCACCCATGGCGAGCAGGGTTTGGCTCGCGGAACTCGCACTCCCGCCGGCGAGCAGTGCCAAAATGCCGCCCGGCCCACGCTGGTCCTCGCTGGCATCCCAGACGGCGCCTAAATCGAGATCGGTCGCGCATGCCCGCGGATGTCCGGTTCGACGCCACGGATGACGGTCGAAGTGAAGTAAGGTCTTGGTCGCTCGTCCGTATCGGAGCCGCGCGAGCGCGTCGCGTTGCGCGTCGGGGAGAGCAGGTGTAAATTCGATCTCCGTCACGATCGGCGCCGGCGCCGTCACTACCGCATAGTTGCCCGCGACTTCCATTCTCCGTC